>NZ_JBHUQX010000105.1:0-23527 GCF_042674225.1 Streptomyces sp. NPDC056948 | reverse complement strand
GAAGAGTGCCGGGCCGCCACGGAACCGCGTATGACTAGGAGATTCTCACCGGGTTAACGACGTCCGCGATCAGGACCAGGATCGTGAAGCAGACAAAGATCCCGGCGACCACGTAGGCGACCGGCATGAGCTTCGCCACGTCGAAGGGGCCCGGGTCCGGCCGGCGCAGCACCTTGGCGGTGTTGCGGCGCAGCGACTCCCAGAGCGCGCCCGCGACATGGCCGCCGTCGAGCGGCAGCAGCGGGAGCATGTTGAACAGGAACAGGGAGAGGTTGAAGCCGGCGACCAGCATGAGGGCCATGGCCAGTTGCTGGGTCGGCGGGATGTCCAGGGTGAAGATCTCGCCGCCGACGCGGGCCGCGCCGACCACGCCCATCGGGGAGTCGGCCTCACGGGGCGCGCCGTCGAAGGCCGCGTTCCACAGCGCCGGGATCTTGCCGGGGAGGGCGGCCAGGGAGTCGACGGCGTCGCCCATCCGGTCTCCCATCCAGCTCACGGACTCGCCGAAGTCCTGCTTGACCACGCCGGTGGCCGCGCTGAAGCCGAGGAAACCGGCCTGGACGTACTGGCCCTCGACGATCTGGCCGCTCGAGTCCTTCTTGGCGACCTGGTTGGTGGCGATCTTCGCCTGCAGGGTGACGTCCTGGCCCTTGCGGTCGACGACGATCGGCACCTCCTTGCCGGGGGTGGCGCGGATGAGGTCGGACAGCTTGTTCCAGTCGTCGGTGCGCACGCCGTTGAAGGAGACGATCTTGTCGCCCGCCTTCAGGCCGGCGGCGGCGGCCGGGCTGGCCGGGTCGCCCTTCTCGCACTTGTCGCGGTTCTCGCTCTGGGCGATGACGCACTGGGAGACGGAGCTGACGGTGTTCGTCTGCTGGGTGATGCCGAAGCCCATCAGGATGGCGAGGAACAGCGCCACCGCGAGGACCAGGTTCATGAAGGGGCCCGCGAACATCACGATCACGCGCTTCCAGGGCTTGCGCGTGTAGAACAGGCGGTTCTCGTCGCCCGGCCTGAGCTCCTCGTAGGCGGCGGTGCGGGCGTCCTCGATCATGCCGCGCCAGGGGGAGGTGGAGCGCGCCGTCAGCCGGCCGTCGGGGCCGGGCGGGAACATGCCGATCATGCGGATGTAGCCGCCGAACGGGATGGCCTTGATCCCGTACTCGGTCTCGCCCTTCTTGCGCGACCAGATCGTCGGGCCGAAGCCGACCATGTACTGCGGCACGCGGATGCCGAACAGCTTGGCGGTGGACAGGTGCCCCAGCTCGTGCCACGCGATCGAGAACAGCAGGCCGACCACGAACAGAACTATGCCGAGGATGAACATCAGGGTCGTCATGCACGGGCCTCCGCCGTCTGTGCCGCCAGTTCCCGGGCCCGGGTCCGCGCCCAGGTCTCCGCTTCGAGGACGTCCGACACCGTGAGCGAGGTTCCCGTATGCGGGGTGCCGTGCTCCTCGACGACCCGGGTGACGGTCTCCATGATGCCGTTGAAGGGCAGCGCGCCCTGGCGGAACGCCTCCACGCACTCCTCGTTGGCCGCATTGAACACCGCGGGGGCGGTGCCCGCGAGCTCGCCGACGTGCCGGGCGAGGTTCACCGAGGGGAAGGCCTCGTTGTCGAGCGGGAAGAACTCCCAGGTCGAGGCCTTGCTCCAGTCGAAGGTGGGGGCCGCGTCGGGGACGCGCTCGGGCCAGCCGATGCCGATGGCGATGGGCCCGCGCATGTCGGGCGGGGTCGCCTGGGCCAGTGTCGATCCATCCGTGAACTCAACCATCGAGTGGACATACGACTGCGGATGCACGACGACCTCAATGCGGTCGAAGGGAATGTCGTAGAGGAGGTGTGCCTCGATGACCTCCAGGCCCTTGTTGACGAGGGTCGCGGAGTTGATCGTGATGACCGGGCCCATCGCCCAGGTGGGGTGTGCGAGGGCGTCCGCGACGGTGACGTTCGCCAGCTCCTGCTTCGTGCGGCCGCGGAAAGGGCCTCCGGAGGCCGTGACGACCAGCTTGCGGACGTCGGCGCGGGTGCCGGCGGCCAGGGCCTGGAAGAGGGCCGCGTGCTCGGAGTCGACCGGGATGATCTGGCCGGGCTTGGCGAGGCCCTTGACCAGCGGACCGCCCACGATGAGCGACTCCTTGTTGGCGAGCGCGAGGGTGCGGCCCGCCTCCAGGGCGGCCAGGGTCGGGGCGAGGCCGATGGAGCCGGTGATGCCGTTCAGGACGGTGTGGCAGTCGGATGCCGCCAGGCGCGTGGCCGCGTCCGGGCCTGCGAGGATCTCGGGGAGCGGCTCGCCCGTGCCGTACTGCGCGGAGAGCGCCTCGCGCAGGGCCGGTACGACGTCCTCGCGGGCGACCGCGACCGTGGGCACCCGCAGCCGGTACGCCTGCTCGGCGAGAAGGGCGACCCGGCCGCCGTTGGCGGACAGGCCGGTGACCCGGAAGCGGTCGGGGTTGCGCAGCACGAGGTCGATGGCCTGCGTGCCGATGGACCCGGTGGAGCCGAGGATCACCACGTCCTTCGGGCCGTCGCCCGCTACGGGGTCGTAGACGAGGTGCGGGTCGGCGAGTGGGGCTGGACTGTCGCTCATTCCTCCATTGTTGCCGCAAGCGTCGTGGGTGAGGACAGCGCATCCCCTTCGCGGGGGCGCGTGCCGGTGCGGCACACGCCCCCTTGGGGGTCGGTCAGCGGATCGGCCGGTGGAGGTTCTCCCGCTGGGAGGCTCCCGGGGTCGCGTCCGCGATCCAGGGGCCGTCGCCCGACGGGTCGACGATGCCCTGCTCCAGCCACGCGTACGTGCCGGACAGCACGCCCTTGACGACCTTGCGGTCGAGGTCGTCGGTGTTGGTCCACAGGCGGTTGAAGAGCTCCTCGACGCGGATTCTGGCCTGGCGGCAGAAGACGTCGGCGAGCTGGTAGGCCTCACGGCCGTTCTCGCCCTGGTTGCGCAGGAGTTCGGCGCGTACGCAGGCCGCGCTCATGGCGAACAGTTCGGCGCCGATGTCGACGATCCGGCCGAGGAAGCCCTGCTTGGACTCCATCCGGCCCTGCCAGCGGGACATGGCGTAGAAGGTGGAACGGGCGAGTTTGCGGGACGTGCGCTCGACGTAGCGCAGGTGCCCGGAGAGGTCGACGCCGTGCTTGAAATCGCCGTAGGACGTGGGGAGCTGGCCCGGGCCCGCGACGAGCTTGGGGAGCCACTTGGCGTAGAAGGCGCCCGCGTTCGCGCCGGCCTTCGCCTTGTCGCCCAGGGACTTCTCCGGGTCGATGAGGTCGCCGGCGACCGTGAGGTGGGCGTCGACGGCCTCGCGGGCGATCAGCAGGTGCATGATCTCCGTGGAGCCCTCGAAGATGCGGTTGATGCGCAGGTCGCGCAGGAGCTGTTCGGCGGGGACGCCGCGCTCGCCGCGGGCCCGGAGGGACTCGGCCGTCTCGAAGCCGCGTCCGCCGCGGATCTGGACGAGTTCGTCGGCCATCGTCCAGGCCATCTCGGAGGCGTACAGCTTGGCGAGGGCGCCTTCGATGCGGATGTCGTTGCGGTCCTCGTCGGCCATCTGCGAGGCCAGGTCCGTCACGGCCTCCAGGGCGAAGGTGGTGGCCGCGATGAAGGAGATCTTGGAGCCGACCGCCTCGTGGTGCGCGACGGGCTTGCCCCACTGCTCGCGGACCGCCGACCACTCGCGGGCGATCTTCAGGCACCACTTGCCGGCCGCGACACAGGAGGCGGGCAGGGAGAGCCGCCCGGTGTTCAGCGTGGTCAGGGCGATCTTCAGGCCCTGGCCCTCCTCGCCGACGCGGTTGGCGGCGGGGACACGGACCTGGTGGAAGCGGGTGACGCCGTTCTCGATGCCGCGCAGGCCCATGAAGGCGTTGCGGTTCTCCACGGTGACGCCCGGCGAGTTCGTCTCCACGACGAAGGCGGTGATGCCGCCCCTGTGGCCCTCGCTCCTCGGCACCCGGGCCATGACGACCAGCAGGTCGGCGACGACGCCGTTGGTGGTCCACAGCTTCACGCCGTCGAGGACGTAGTCGTCGCCGTCGGGCACCGCGGTGGTGGCGAGGCGGGCCGGGTCGGAGCCGACGTCGGGTTCGGTGAGCAGGAAGGCGCTGATGTCGGTGCGGGCGCAGCGCGGCAGGAAGCGCTCGCGCTGCTCCTGGGTGCCGAACAGCTTCAGGGGCTGGGGCACGCCGATCGACTGGTGCGCGGAGAGCAGCACGCCGATCGCGGGGCTGGCGGAGCCGGCCAGCGAGAGGGCCTTGTTGTAGTACACCTGCGTGAGGCCCAGCCCGCCGTACTTGGTGTCGATCTTCATGCCGAAGGCGCCGAGCTCCTTCAGGCCGTCGATCACCTCGTCGGGGATCCTGGCGTCGCGTTCGATGACGGCGGCGTCGACCTTCGTCTCGACGAAGTCGCGGAGCTTGGCGAGGAACTCCTCGCCGCGCTGGGCCGCCTCCTCGCCGGGGAGCGGGTGGGGGTGGATGAGGTCGAGCCGGAAGCGGCCGAGGAACAGCTCCTTGGCGAAGCTGGGCTTGCGCCAGTGCTGTTCCCGGGCGGCCTCCGCCACCTCACGGGCCTCCCGCTCGGTGACGGCGGGACGGGAAGGGGGAGTGGTGGAAGCGGACATGAGGGGCACCTCGCCGCAACTAGGTTTATTGAGGACTGTACGTTACCGACCAGTGCTACTGGATCGTTGGTACCCGAAACCGGACGCTCCCACCAGTCCTCGCGCGTCCGTTCAGCCGAAGGGAACGGAGCGCGCCCGGCACTTGTCGCCCGCCCGGGGACGGTGTTGCATCGAGGTGCCTCCCAGGAGGCCGACCCCTCCCGGGAAATCGGTATCGAAGCGCTTCGACAACCTATGGACACGTACTCCTGCTGGAGCTACTGTCGAACCACCCTCACCCGCCCATATAAGCAACGCGCATTGTCGAAGCGCTTCACAAAGCTTGGAGAGCTGGATGGTCACCCTCGCCGAGGTCGCCCAGCACGCCGGAGTCTCGGCGAGCACGGTGAGCTATGTCCTCAGCGGCAAGCGGTCCATCTCCGTCAGCACCCGGCAGCGGGTCGAGCGGAGCATCCGCGAGCTCGGGTACCACCCGAACGCCGGGGCCCGCGCCCTGGCCAGCAGCAAGTCGAACATCATCGCGCTGATGATCCCGCTGCGCACGGACATGTACGTGCCCGTGATGATGGAGATCGCCATCGCGGTGGCGACCTCCGCCCGCACGCACGGGTACGACGTGCTGCTGCTCACCGGCGAGGAGGGCCCCGACGCGGTGCGCCGCGTCGCCGGGAGCGGGCTCGCCGACGGAATGATCCTGATGGACGTCGAGCTCGACGACGAACGGCTGCCGTTGCTGCGCGCGACCGACCAGCCGTCCGTGCTCATCGGGCTGCCCGCCGACACCTCCGGTCTGACCTGCGTCGATCTGGACTTCCGGGCGACGGGCGCGCTGTGTGTGGAGCACCTGGCGAAGCAGGGGCACCACGACATCGCCGTCATCGGCGAGGCCCCGGCCGTCTACGAGCGGCACACCGGCTTCGCCGAGCGCACCCTCGACGGGCTGCGGACCCGCGCCCGGGAGCTGGGGGTGCGGCTGCTGCACCGGCCGTGCGAGGGCGGGTACGACGCGATGGCCGTGACCCTGGCCCGGATCCTCGACGAGCGCCCGGACACCTCCGGGATCATCGTGCAGAACGAGTCGGCGGTCGAGCCGCTGCTCGCGCTGCTGCGGCAGCAGGGCCGGGCCGTGCCGGAAGACGTGTCGGTGGTCGCGATCTGCCCCGACCAGGTCGCGACGCAGGCCTCCGTGCGGCTCACCTCGGTCGCCATCCCCGCGCAGGAGATGGGCCGGCACGCGGTGGAACACCTGGTCGCCAAGCTCGAGGGGCGCGGCAGCGACGAGGTCGTGCTGATCGCGCCCGAGCTGACGGTACGGACGAGCACGGGGCCGGCGCCGACCCGGCCGTAGTCACTCCCAGCCATCGAACAGCGCCCCTTCCAGGGCACCCCCATGTCTGCTTCCGCACAGGAGCCCGCCACGTGAATCAGCCTGCTGAAACCCAGCCCCAGGTGAGCCTGGCGCAGTCCTCCCCCACCGTCGGCGTGTTCCGCGAGCGGGACGGCGCACTGGAGTGGAGCGGCCGCCAGGAGACCGTACGGATCGAGCCGTGGGGCCCGGACGCGGTCCGGGTGCGTGCCCGGCTCGGCGGGCCGGTCCTCGAGGGGCTCCCGGGCGCCCTGCTCGACGGGGCCCCCGCGACACCGTCCACGGTGAAGATCGAGGACGGCCGGGGACAGCTCACCGTCGGCGCGCTCACCGTCGAGGTGAACGCCGAGGGCCTGGTCCGCTTCCTGCGGACGGAGGACTCCGCCGAGCTGCTCGCCGAGGACCGCGCCCACTTCTGGTGGCCCGGCTCCCGCCTCTACACGGCCGTCGGCAACGGCCACCACCGTCTGGAGCAGCGCTTCGCCGCCTACGACGACGAGAAGCTGTTCGGTCTCGGCCAGCACCAGCACGGGCGCCTCGACCAGAAGGGCCTGGTGCTGGACCTGGTCCAGCGCAACGCCGAGGTCGGCATCCCGGTGCTGACCTCCAGCCGGGGCTACACGCTGCTGTGGAACAACCCGGCGATCGGCCGCGTGGAGCTGGCGCACAACGGCACCCGGTGGGTCGCCGACTCGGCCCGGCAGATCGACTACTGGATCACCGCGGGCGACCCGTCCGGCGCGCAGAGCCGCTACAGCGCGGTGACCGGCCGGACGCCGATGCTGCCGGAGTGGGCGGCGGGCTTCTGGCAGTGCAAGCTGCGCTACCGCACCCAGGACGAACTCATGGCGGTGGCGAGGGAGTACAAGCGGCGCGGTCTGCCCGTCTCCGCGATCGTCTGTGACTTCTTCCACTGGACGCATCTCGGGGAGTGGAAGTTCGACCCGAAGGAGTGGCCCGACCCGGGGGCGATGGTGCGCGAGCTGGACGAGCTCGGCATCAAGCTCGTGGTGAGCGTCTGGCCGTCGGTGTCGCCGCTGAGCGAGAACCACCCGGTCATGGAGCAGCGCGGGTACTTCATCGGCACCCAGTACGGCCCGATGGCGCACGCCGACTGGCCCGACAAGGAGGTCGCCTCCACGGTCCAGGTGGCCTTCTACGACGCCACCAACCCGGACGCCCGGGAGTTCGTGTGGTCGAAGGTGAAGGAGAACTACCTCGACCCGTACGGCATCACGGCGTTCTGGCTGGACGCCTGCGAGCCGGAGCTGAAGCCGGGCTTCCAGGAGAACCTGCGCTACTGGGCGGGCCCGGGCCTGGAGGTCGGCAACGCCTACCCGGCCGAGAACGCCCGGACCTTCTACGAGGGCCTGCTCGCGACCGGCGAGGAG
Organism: Streptomyces sp. NPDC056948; assembly: GCF_042674225.1. NCBI lineage: Bacteria > Bacillati > Actinomycetota > Actinomycetes > Kitasatosporales > Streptomycetaceae > Streptomyces > Streptomyces sp. NPDC056948. Next base: position 16,143 of record NZ_JBHUQX010000105.1, on the reverse strand, counting down.
GAGATCGTCACCCTCAACCGCTCGGCGTGGGCGGGCAGTCAGCGCTACGGCGCCGCCCTGTGGTCGGGTGACATCGGCACCGACTTCCCGACCCTGCGCCGCCAGATCGCGGCCGGCCTCAACACGGCCCTGTCGGGCATCCCGTGGTGGAACACCGACATCGGCGGCTTCCACGGCGGCGACCCGGACGACCCGGCGTACCGGGAGGTGATGGTCCGCTGGTTCCAGTTCGGCGCGCTGTCCCCGCTGATGCGCCTGCACGGCTTCCGCGACCCGGGCATGCCGCTGGGCCCGGAGATGACGGGCGGCCCGAACGAGGTGTGGTCGTACGGCGAGGAGGCCGGGGCCGTCCTGGAGAAGTATCTGCGGCTGCGTGAGCGTCTGAAGCCGTATGTGCTGGACGTGATGCGCGCGGCCCATGAGGAGGGCCTGCCGGTGATGCGGCCGCTGTTCCTGGAGTTCCCGGACGACCAGGCCACCTGGTCGGTGGACGACTCCTACCTCTTCGGCCCGGATCTGCTGGTCGCCCCGGTGCTGACCGCAGGCGCGACCGCCCGTACGGCGTATCTGCCGGCGGGGGCCGCATGGACGGACGCGTGGACGGGCGATACGTACGAGGGCGGTCGGGCCGTGACGGTCGACGCCCCGCTGGACCGCATCCCGCTCTTTCTGCGGGACGGGGCACGGCTGCCTGTAGCGGAGTAGCCGTGTCGCGAGGGGTGGCCGGATCGATGGAGGTCTTCCGGCCACCCCTTCGTGACTGTTCGGCCAACTTCCATCCATCGCAGAACAGTTGGAGGGGCTAGGTTCTCTGCGTGTCCTCGTCTCCGCTCGCCCTCACCCTCGCCAACCTGCTGCTGCGGCCGGGCTTCGGATCCCGCCGTGACCCCGGCCGGATCTTCGACCGCATCGTGGTGGAGGCCGGGGAGGCGCCGGACGACCGGGAGTTCGTCGACGACTTCCGGGCGCTGCTGGGGTGGTGGGCGAAGGCCGGGAACCTCACTCCGGTCGGCTGGCAGTCCGCGCAGGCGCACGTCAGACGGCACCTGGCCAATCGCGCCCGGGTGCGGCGGCTGATCGCCGAGCATCCCGGGATCGAGCGGGAGCCGATCGAGAAGCCGGTGTTCGTCGTGGGGCTGCCGCGCACCGCCACCACCGTCACGCACTCCGTGCTGTCGATCTCGGACGGGCACCGCTGCCCCCTGCTGTGGGAACTGCTCGCGCCGGACCTGGAGCTGCCGCCCGGGCGGCGGCGGAAGGCGATCACCGCCGGGCGCCGGATGGTGCGGGGCACAGACCTCTTCGCGCCGCGCTTCCGCGACATCCACGCGATGGCGGCCGAGGGCCCCGAGGAGTGCACCTTCGCCCTGCCGCACGCCCTGATGCCGTTCTCCCAGGCCCGTATCCCCGAGTACCAGGCCTGGCACTGCGCGCGGGACTTCACCGCCGACTACCGGTATCTCAAGCAGGTCTACCAGGTGCTCCAGTACGGCCGTCCGCGGCGGCGCTGGATGCTGAAGTCCCCCATGCACCTGGAGAACCTGGACGCGCTGCGTACCGTCTTCCCCGACGCCACGATCGTGTGGTGCCACCGCGACCCGGTCACCGTCGTGGCGTCCTTCTGCTCGCTGATCGAGCACGGCATGGCCGTCAGCTCCCGCCCGATCGACCCGGCCGGCATCGGCGCCACCTGGCTGGAGCTGCTGAGCCGCGCCATGACACGCGGTCTCGCGGCCCGGGCCGCCGTCCCACCGGAGCAGTTGGTGGACGCCCCGTACTCCTGGCTCGGCGCGGATCCCGCGACCGGCGCCCCGAAGCTGCACGCCGCCGTCGGCGCCCCCTGGACCGAGGCCGACGCGGCCCGTCTCCCCGCGGCCGTCGCCCGCCCCGAGGGCACCCGCCGCCACACCTACGACCTGTCCCGCTACGGCCTGACCCGCGCCGAGGTCGAGTCGGCCTTCGCGGACTACAACGCGCTGCGGGCCGAGGTCGACCGCGCCTGACGGCACGGCCGGCCCCGGCCCCGGGTACGGCGTCAGCTGCTGCTGACGGTCATGCTGTTGGTGCGGAAGTCCAGGCCACCGGACGACGAGGTGATCTCGTAGCCGAACTGGACGTCACCGATGGTCTCGTTGCCCATCCAGCCCTTGGTGTCCTTGATCCACTTCAGGATCGGCAGGATGTTCACGGTGCCGGAGCTGGAGTTGGAGGTGCGGATGAACGAGAACACCTCGTTGGCGCCGTTGGTGCCCTTGAAGACGTTCCAGGAGTGGCCGCCGAGGCTGACGCTGCCCTGCGAGGTGCCGATCGGGCCGACGGCTCCGGTCTTGTTGACCCAGAGCATGATCTCGTAGTCGTGGTCCGTGTCCCAGATGTCGTACGACGTGTTGTACGCGCCGGACGACGGGACGCTGACGTTGTAGCTGCTGGAGAGCGAACCCAGCGAGGTGATGGACTTGTTGATCGCCTTCGTCTGGTTCGGGTAGGACTTGATGCCGCCGGTGTTGGGGTGGTTGGCGTTGACACCCCAGTTGGTGCCGGAGTTGGCCCAGATGCACTGGGCACCGGCGCCGCCGCCCCAGATGTTGTTGTAGAGCGTGTAGCCGTTCAGGCTCGTGTTGCCCCACTGGTCGCAGGAGTTCCAGACGGCGGCCGAGGCGGGCGCGGAGGCGAGGGCTATGGTCGCGCCGAGCGCCAGGGCCGGGGCGAGCAGGGCCTTGGTGACCCTGCTCAAGGTGCGTGATGCCATGGTGTCCCTTCCATGGGTGGGGGGATGGGGGGAACTACCGCGCCCTCAGGGTGAGGACGTGGTCTTCTCCGGCGACCAGGTGGAGGGATTCTGTGCCGGTGGAAGTCCGCAGTTCGACGCGGTGGGTGCGGCCCGGCCTGATCACGGCGGAGACGCCGTCCCGGGTCCAGGTGAGGTCGAGTTCGGCCCCGAAGCGGGTGCGCACACCGCGCAGTGCGCCGCTGGGGCAGGCCGCCGGAAGCGCGGGCAGCAGGACCAGCCGGTCCGGGGTCGACTGCACGAGCATCTCGATCAGCACGGCGGGCAGGGTGTGCGCGGCGTCCGCGTTGTAGACGTCCCGCTTCGGGTAGTGGGCGCTCATCAGCGAGGCGTGGAAGAAGTCGCCGTCGAGGACCTGGCCGAGGGCGTGGGCGACGCGTGCGCCGTCCCTGAGCCGGGCCGCGATGAGGGCGTGATGCAGATGGCCGTGCGCGGAGTCGTTCTCGGCGCCGCGCAGTTCCAGGGCCCGGTGGGCGGCCGTGGCGAGTTCGGGGCTGTCGTAGGGGGTGATCTCGTCGAGCGGCCAGACGCCGTAGAGGTGGCTGAGGTGGCGGTGGTCGTAGGAGTCCTCCAGGCCCGGCCAGGCCCATTCGGCCAGCGCCCCGTCCGCGTTGATCCGGTGCGGTGGGAGCCGGTCGGCGAGGGCGTGCCAGCGGTCGGCGTCGGGGCCGGGGTGGTAGGAGGCGGCCGTGCGCAGGGCGTGGCGGGCCGCCGAGAGGTCCATGGCCGCGTTGAGGGTGCCCCAGCTCGCGTTGGCGGGGCGGTTCTCGGGCGAGTAGGACGGGACGACGACGAGATGGCCGTGCTCGTCCGTGCGGGTGAGGAAGTCCTCGTAGAACAGGGCGACTTCGGCGAGTGCGGCGGCGGTGCGCGGGTCGCGGGTGCCCCGGGTCTCGTCGTGGTCGACGAGCGGCTTGAGCAGCCAGTCGGCGCCGGCGGTCCACAGGTGCAGGGGGTACTCGCGGTCGAAGTGGTACGAGTGGCCCGACTCGCCGTCGGTGTGGCCGGGGGCGACGACGCCCCGGGTGCCGAAGATCGCGCGGGCGTTGTCGCGCCAGTCGGGGAGCTGCCGCCGGACCAGGGACGCGTGCGCCTCGGTGACCTCGGGGAGGGCGGCGGCAGCGGCGGAGGCGGTCTGGAGGTTGAGGTTGGCGTCGTTGGTGAAGGCGCCCGACCAGGCGGTGTTCCAGTCGCCGGTCCACAGTCCGGTCAGGCGGGGCGGGAAGAGGCCACTGGCGGACAGCAGGTGGTAGCGGCCGGCCGCGAAGAGGCGCTCCAGCAGGGCGGTGCTGCGTGGCCGTCTCAGCAACTCGGAGCCCGGGAGGGCCCGTTCGGCGGGGTCGGCGGCCAGGTCGAGGGTGACACGCTCGTAGGCGGTGCGGTGGAGGGCGACGTGGCGGTCGAGGAGTTCGTCGTACTCCAGGGGCAGATCGCGCAGGGCGCGGCCCTGTGCGACCGCGTCCGATTCGCCGGTGTGCCGGTGCACCCGGGTGAGGAGCAGCACGGAGCGGGCGCCCTCGATGTGCACGCCGGGGGGCAGGAGGGTCGTCGTGCCGCCCGTGACGGCGACCAGGGTGACGCCGGTGCAGGCCAGGTCGCTGTCCGGGTAGCGGGCGCGCAGGCTCAGCAGGGCGCCCTCGGGGGTGAGGACGGCTCCATGGCCGATGCCCAGTCCGGCGGGGGCGCCGTGCAGCCGGTGGTCCAGGTCGAGGTCGAGGGTGAGGCCGGGTCCGGTGACCTGCTGGACGATCACGTCGTCGGCGCGAGAGACGAAGACACGGCTCGTCCAGCCGGCGCAGGAGGCCCGCACCACGCCCGTCGTGAAGTCGACGTCGCGGCGGTAGTCGCGCCGGGCACCGGACGGCCGGCGCAGTCTGACCTGGAAGGCGGGGTGGAAGGGCTGCACCCACTGGTGCGGGCGGCCGTCGGTGAAGCTCTCGGCGGCGGTCGCGTCGCCCGCCAGGAGGCGGTCCTGGAGCGCGGGGAGGTCCCCGGCGAGCCGCGGGGGCCTGGGGTCCCTGCCGTTGGGGCGCACCAGGGTGTGGTGCGTGACGACGACCCGTTCGATGTCCGGGTCACCGAACACAAGAGCGCCGTGGTGGCCGTTGCCGCTCAGGAAACCGTCCTCCCAGCGGCCGGCCGGGTGCGGCTCCCACGTGCCGTGGACGGGGGTGGCGGCGGTCATGGCCGGAGCACCGCCGCCTCGTAGCGGCCGAGGGTGACCCGGTCGGTGACGGCCGTGCCCGTCAGCAGGTCGTGGTGGGTGCCGGGGACTTCAACGGTCACCGGCTCGCGGCCGTGGTTGAGCAGGAACAGCAGCTCTCCCCGGCGCACGGCCTCGACCTGCCCGGGAAGACCGTCGAGCACGGGCCGGACGCCCGCGCCGTCGGCGATCCGGGCCAGCAGGTCGCGCAGCGCCTCCGGCTCCGGGAGGGTGGAGAGGTACCAGGCGCGGTCCTTGCGCAGGACGGCGGGCATGCCGTCCAGTTCGCCGCCCTTGTAGCGGGCCGTGTGGTCGGGGTCGGCGGGCTCGATCTCCTCGGACCACAGCGTGCCCCGGAAGCCCTCGCAGGCGACGGTCTCGTCCGCGTCCAGCGGCCACCACTCGTGCAGGGTGCGGATGCCGAACAGCTCCCGCAGCCGGGCGTCCATGCCGCCGGGGCGCACCCGGTCGTCCTCGTCCGCGACGCCGGTCAGGAAACCGCAGACGAGGGTGCCGCCGCCACGGGCGTAGGCGAGGAGGTTGTCGATCGCCGCGTCGGTGAGCGCGTAGAGCTGGGGCACGACGACCATCGAGTACGGCGTCAGATCGTGCTCGGGGTGGGCGAAGTCGGTGGTGAGGTGCGCCTGCCAGAGAGCCCGGTGCCAGGCGCGCAGCACGTCCGGGTAGTCGACCCGGGTGGACAGGCGGCCGTCCTGGGCGCCGGCCCACCAGGCGTTCCAGTCGTGCAGGACCGCGATGTCGGCGGTGATGTGCCGGCCGGTCACCTCGGGGGCGATCCTCGCCAGGTCCGCCCCGAGCCGCTTGACCTCCTGGTACGTGCGGCCCTCCGCCCCGGCGTGGCTGACCATGCCGGAGTGGAACTTCTCGGCGCCCTGCCGGGACTGCCGCCACTGGAAGTAGCAGACGGCGTCGGCGCCCCGGGCCACGGCCTGCAGAGACCACAGCCGGTTGAGGCCGCGCGGCTTGGGGTGGTTCACCCCGCGCCAGTTGACCGGTCCGGCCGCCTGTTCCATGAGCATCCAGGGCCCGCGTGCCTGGGAGCGGGTCATGTCCTGGACGAGGGCGCCGTTCTGGGCGCCGAGCGGATCACGCGGGTCGGGGTAGAGGTCGACGGAGACGACGTCCTCCTCCCCCGCCCAGCGCCAGGCGTCCTGGCCGAACCACAGCGGCATGAAGTTGCTGGTGACCGGCAGGTGCGGGGTGTGGCGCCGGACGATGTCCCGCTCGGCGACGTAACACTCCAGGAGCATGTCGGAGGTGAAGCGCCGGAAGTCCAGGACCTGGCCGGGGTTGCGCATGTAGTGGGGCAGACGGGGCGGCAGGATGCCGTCCCAGGTGTCGTAGCCCTGGCTCCAGAAGGCGGTGCCCCAGGCCTCGTTGAGGGCGTCGAGCGTGCCGTACCTCTCGCGCAGCCACCGCCGGAAGGAGGCGGCGGCCTGGTCGCCGTAGTCGAAGGTGCAGTACTCGTTGTTGATGTGCCACATCGTCAGGGCCGGGTGGCCGCCGTAGCGGGCGGCCAGGTCCTCGGTGACGGCGGCGGCGTAGCGCCGGTAGGTGGCGCTGGAGTGCGAGAAGTGCTGACGGCCGCCCCACCACTCGGTGCGGCCGTCCTCGGTGACGGGCAGGGTGTCGGGGTGCAGCCGGCCCATCCAGGGCGGTGGCGAGGAGGTGGGGGTGGCGAGGACGACCCCGATGCCGCCCTCGTGCATGAGGTCCATCAGCGTGTCCAGCCAGCCGAACTCCCGTGCCCCGGGCTCCGGTTCCAGCTTCGACCACGAGAACACCCCGAGGGTGACCGAGTTGACGCCGGCGTCCTTCATCAGCCGGACGTCCTCGTGCCAGGTCTCCTCCGGCCACTGCTCCGGGTTGTAGTCGCCGCCGAAGAGGAGCCGGCCCCGGGTGGCATCGCTCAGGCCGGGCCTGTTCCGCTCGGGCATCAGGCGGGCTCCCCGTACTGCACGCCGCGACCGTTGGTGGCGATGTAGACCCGGCCGTACACGCGCGGGTCGCCGGTGATGCCGGCGCCGATCCAGCCCCACTGGTGCCGGTCGTCGTTGATCCGCGTCCAGGTCTTCGCCTCGTCGTCGGAGCGGTACACGGCGGTGATGCTCTCGGTGGAGCCGACCATGTAGATCGCCGGGTAGGAGGCGCCCTCGGCGGCCTTGCCGAAGCCGAGGGTGTACGAGGCCCAGCAGCTTCCGACCTTGGTGAAGCCGGCGCCGCCGTCGGTGGAGCGGTACAGCCCGTTCCACTTCAGGCTCAGCCAGAGGTCGCCCGAGCGGCCCGGGGCCGCGGCAAGCCGGAACTCGGTGTCGCCCGAGTTCAGGCCGGTGGCCCGTGCGGTGAAGGTCCTGCCGCTGTCGCTGCTGGCGAAGAGCGTCCCCGTGGTGGTGTCGAAGGCGTAGAAACGCGTCGCGTCGGCCGGGTCCGCGACCGGGACGGCACCCTTCGGGAAGGAAGCGACCTCGGACCAGGTGACGCCGTTGTCCGCCGAGCGGAATCCCGGATCGGCCGCGCCGAAGGACCACAGCAGCACGCTGCCGTCGGCGCTGGTGGCGATCGGCCCCGGCGCGGACTTGGCCATGGCCGGCTGAGCCTTGAAGGGTGCCCAGGTCTTGCCGCCGTCGTTCGAGTAGGCACCGTTGCCGTTGTCTCCCCACCCGGCCCGCACGACGTACGACGGCTTGGCCGCGGCCAGCGCGAGTCCCGTCGCCGTGCCGAACACCGGGTTCGACGCCATGCCGCGGGAAGGGGAGGCGCCGAGCCGCTCGTGGTACATCACGCCGACGTCCCCGGACCCGCTGATCAGGTGTGCTTCTCCGGCCGGAGGGGAGATCAACTGGCGTATGGACGCCTCCTCCAGGCCGCGGATCTGCGGCGCCCAGTGCTTGAGGTCGCGGGTGCCGTAGAGGGTCGCGCCGGTGCCGTAGACGACGTGCTCGGAGTCGAACGGGTCGACGCCGACGGCCTGGATCCACCACCCGAACTTGGGCTTGTCGGCGCCCCACTTGAGGTACGGCGTCTCGGACACATCCAGGACGGCTTTGTCCTTCAGGGACTTCCAGGTGCGGCCGCCGTCGGTGGTCCGGTACAGGGTGTCGACCAGCGCCCAGCGGTTGTTGGTGGAGACGACGACGGTGCCGGGCCGGCGGGCGTCGACGGCGACACCGCCGTACGCGAAGGAGTCGGTCCCCCCGTCACCGGTCGCCCCGCCGGGCTTCACCGGCGTGACCTCGGTCCACTTCCCGTCCGTCGTCCGCAGCTTGTGCACGCTGCCGTCGGACTGGCCGTTGGGACCGGGGGCGTTGGCGTACGTCACGTACAGCTCGCGCGTGTGCCGGTCGTACGCGGCCCGGATCGGCACCTTGGCAGCGGTGCCGGCCGGCTGCTTCGGGACGGTCTCCCAGGTCGTGCCGTCGGACGTGCGGTAGAGGCCGGGCTTGCCGGACGTGCCGTCGGAGTCGCCCCAGCCGGCGTAGAGGGTGCGGCCGGCCGCGACCAGGAGCGTGACGCCCTGGCCGGTGGCGCTGGGCGTGGCAGGGAAGCTCACGGCCTTCCAGGTGGCGCCCCGGTCGGTCGACTTGAGCAGTCCGTCGTGCCGGGTGCCGAGCCACAGGGTGTCGCTGTCCCTCGGGTCCACGAGCAGCCGCTCCCCGCACCCACGCCCGTCCTCGTTGCCCCCGAGCTTCACGGTCAGGTCGGTGCGCTTCCAGGTGGCCCCACGGTCCTCGGACCGCAGCACGGCCCCGTTGCCGGCCCAGGACTGCGCGTACGTACCGAGAGCGAGGTACAGCCGGTTCGGGTGGGCCGGGTCGACGGCCATGGCCTCCACACCGAGCAGGTTCCAGTCGTCCCAGCCGATGTGATCCGTCAGCGGGACCCACCGGTCGGTCCGGTCGTCCCAGCGGTAGGCACCACCGATGTCGGTACGGGCGTAGGCGAGCCCGCGGACGGAGGGGTGGAACAGCACGCCGGTGACGAATCCGGTGCCGCCCATGACGGCGTTCCGCCACCGGTATCCCCCGGCCGCCGGGGCGGCGGCCTGCGCACGTCCCTGGACCATCGGAAGGGCGGCGACGGCAGCGGTGGCAGCGGTCCCGGCCAGCACGGACCGTCTGCTGAGGTTAAACGTGCTCATGACATACCTCGGTTCTTGCGGCACAGGGGGGAGTTAAGGCACCCAGGGGCGCGGGGAACTGCGCGAAACAAGGGGCATCACCCCTTGACGGCCCCCGTGAGCATGCCCTTCTTGAAATGCTTCTGGACGAACGGCGAAATCACAGCCACCGGCAGCAACGCCATCACCATCACGGCCATCTGGATCGCCAGCCCGGAAATCTGCCCGGTCTTGATCGCCTGACTCACCCCCACCGGCGCCTCCTGCTTCTGCACCAGCTGAATCATGACGTTCTGCAACGGCATCATGTCCTGGTTGCTCAGATAGATCGACGCGTTGAACCAGGCACTCCAGTAACCGACCGCGTAGAACAACGTGATCACCGCGATGACGGCCCGGGAAAGCGGCATCACGATCTGCCAGAGAATCCGCCAGTCCCCCGCCCCGTCGATCCGCGCACTGTCGACGAGTTCCGGCGAGATCCCCATGAAGAACCCGCGCAGCACCAGGATGTTGAAGACACTGACCGCACTCGGCAGGATCAGCGCGAGATACGTGTCGGTCAGCCCGAGCGACTGCACCAGCAGATAGGTCGGAATGAGCCCGGCCCCGAAGAACATCGTCGCGAGCAGCGTCATCAGCAGCCAGCGATGCCCGAGCGAACCGCTGCGGGACAGGCCGTAGGCGGCCAGCACCGACACCGTCATGGAGAACACCGTGCCGACCAGCGTGACGCACACGCTGACGATCGCGGCCCGGGTCACCTGCCCGCCGCTCAGCAGCTCCTGGTAGGCGATGAAGGTGATGTCCTTCGGGATCATCACCAGTCCGCCGGCCTCGGTGATGGTCTGCTTCGAGGAGAGGCTGGTGACGATGACGATCCACAGCGGGAACAGGATGGCGAGGCAGGCCCCGGCCAGGACGATGCCCTTGCCCGCGATCCCGGCCTTGCCCGGCTCGTCGTCCCAGACGGGCCTCGGCGGAGCCTCCCACCAGCGGGGTTCACGCGCCGCCTCCTCGACGGCGGCCTTGTCCATGACGGTGGTCACTTCTTGTACACCCCCTGCTCGCCCATGAAGTGGGCCACCTTGTTCGCGGCGAGGACGAGCGCCACGCTCACCAGGCCCTTGACGAGGCCCGCGGCTGCCGCGTAGCTGAAGTCCTGGTTGCGGACGCCGTTCCACCACACATAGGTGTCGAGGACTTCCGACGCGCCCGGTCCCACCGCGTCGCGTTGCAGCAGGATCTGTTCGAAGCCGACGGTGAGCGCGTCACCGACCCGCAGCACCAGCAGCAGGGCGATCACGGGCCGCAGCGCGGGCAGCGTGACGTGCCACATGCGGCGCCAGCGCCCGGCCCCGTCCATGGCCGCCGCCTCGTAGAGGTCGGGGCTCACGGAGGCGAGCGCGGCGAGGAAGACGATGATGCCCCAGCCCGCGTCCTTCCAGACGCCCTCCGCCGTCACCAGGAACTTGAAGATCCCCGGGTCGGTCATGAGGTCGAAGCCCTCGTAGCCGTGCTCGCGCAGGGTCTGCGCGATGATGCCCGCCCCGCCGAAGATCTGCTGGAAGACGGTGATGACCAGTACCCAGGAGAAGAAGTGCGGCAGGTAGAGGATCGCCTGCGACACCGCCCGGATCCGGGGCCTGATCACGCTGTTGATGAGCAGCGCGAGCACGATCGGGATCGGGAAGAACAGCACGAGCTGGAGGACGAACAGCACGAGCGTGTTCTGCACGGCGTCCCAGAACGCCGAGTCCGCGAAGATCCGCTCGAACTGCTCCAGGCCCACCCAGGGGCTCTCCAGCATCGCGACGAAGCCGTTGTCGCTGACGTACGGGTCGTACTCCTGGAAGGCGACGGCGTTGCCCAGGATCGGTATGTAGTTGAAGACCAGGACCAGCGCGATGGCGGGCAGGGTCATCAGGATCAGCGTGCGGTCGCGGCGCAGCCGCAGCCGGAGGCTCAGTTTGCCGGAGGGTTTCTTCCCCGGCCGCCCCCCGGTGGGGATGTCCGTCCCCCGGGGAGATTCCTCACTCGTCTTCGCCTCGGCCCTGCTGCGAGGCACCGTGCTGTGGGACACGGTCTACTCCTTGCCTCAGCGCCTGGTCACTGCGCGGAACCGTTGGTGTCGTGCAGCTTCTGGTACCAGTCCCGCAGCTTGTCGCCGCCCTGCTTCTTCCATTCGGCGACGGCCTGCTGCACGTCGCTGATCTTCTTGCGGCCGCGGACGACGTCGTCCTCCAACTGCTCGAAGTCGTTGGAGAGGTTGGTGTAGCGGACGGGCTCGGTGATCTGCATGCCCCAGAAGGTGGACTTCTTGGTGAAGCCGCCCATCCGCTGCTGCCACTCCACCTGCTCCTTCGCGATGTCCGGGAAGTCCGGGTGCGCGATGGTCGGGGCGGGGCTCGCGAGCATCACGTAGGCGTTCGCGACCTCCTGGTTGCCCTTGTCGTTCTTGGTGGGCACCCCGTCCTTGACGGTGTAGTGCGTGCCCTCCACCCCGTAGTTGGTGAGCATGTACTCCTTGGTGCCGTACGGGGCGGCGGTGACGTTCGCGGCGGCCAGGATGTCCTCGACGACGGACTTGGACGCCTTCTTGTTGACGAAGGCGAAGATGCCGGCGGGCGAGCCGGCCCACAGGGTGGGGTCGCCGCCGTCGGCACCGAAGATGTCCATGCCGGAGATGCGGAAGTCGGTCTTCTGGCCCGCCTGCTCGGCCATCTTGCCCCACCAGTCCGTGATGTTGTTGTTGTAGATCAGCACCTGGCCGGAGGCGAAACGGTCACCCGCGGTGCCCTGCACCGCCTTGGCGTCGGGGTGGACGAAGCCCCCCGCGTACAGCTTGCGCGTCCACTCCAGGGCTTCGAGGTACTCCTCGGTCTCGACGCGGTAGACCAGCTTGCCGTCCGTCAGGTTCCAGCCGAGCGGCTTCTCGCTGCCGGAGAGCACACCGAAGAAGTTGAAGGCGGACCACTTCATGTCGTCGCAGGCCCACACCTTGGCCTTGGGCCGGGAGATCTCCTTGGCGAGCGCGAGGAACTCGTCGGGGGACGTGGGGAGGTCCCAGCCCTCCTTGTCGAAGACGTCCTTGCGGTAGAAGGGCACGATGCCGACGACGGAGGGGGCCGGCTGGGGCAGGCCGCGCAGCTTGCCGCCGAAGATGGAGTACTGCCAGGCGCCGCTGGGGATGGCGGCGAGGTTCGGGTACTTCTTGACCGCGTCCCCGGACAGGTACGTACCGAGGTCGGCGAACTTGCTGATGATGGCGCTGGGTATCTTGCCGCCCATGTTCCAGCTCGGGATGACCACGACGTCCGGCACGTCGCTGGAGGCGAGGACCGCGCCGAGCTTCTCGTCGTAGGTCATGCCGTCCTGGTTCTGCCAGGTGATGTCGACGCCGATCAGATCGTTCATCGCCTTGTAGTAGGGGTTGTCGCCCTTCGGCGGGGTGCCCCAGAACGGCGACATGATCTTGATGGAACTGCCCTTGCCGAGCTTCTTCGGCACCGAGGACTTGAGGTCGGCCAAGGCGAGCTTGCTCGTGAAGCCCATGGCCGAGCCGTTCTTGGACGGGATGTCCGGCGTCACCACATTGCTGGCGACGTACGCCGGCAGCAGCTTCTTCGCCGTCTTCCCCGACGTGGTGCCGTCCCGCGAGCCACTGTCCGAACCGCCGCACGCGGCGAGCAACGGCATCCCGCCGGCCACGGCGGCGGTGGCGACCGCCGTGGAGGCGAGGAAGGATCTCCGGCTCGGTCCGGAGGAGGCGGAGGCGGCGTTCGGCGTCATTGCGTCAACCCTTCATGGCACACCAGGACACCCGGCGGAGGGCCGTCGGCTGCGGTGTCTCGAGTGGAACTGGCTGAGCCGAAGCGATACTCCGACGAGTGACGAGGAATGCGCACCACCGGGTGGCGGACTTCACAGTCGAAGCGCTTCGATGTTGCTGCGAGATTAAGTGAACACCCAGGGGTGCACAAGGGGCGATTCCAAGATTCTCCCGAGGTGTGCACGATCGCTACCTGACGCAAATGGCGCTTGGAATGGCGCCGCAGGGTCGGAGTTGTTGCGCCGAGGTGTCTTGACACCCACCCCCACGTCGAATCAGCATCGAAGCGCTTCGAAAGCGTCTCGCCGCTCCATCGCAAAGGGAATCCCACGTGACCGCACACACGCCGCCCACGCCGCCGTTCCGCGATCCGCGCCTGCCGTTCGCGAAGCGGATCGACGACCTCCTGTCGCGGCTCACACGGGAGGAGAAGACCGCCTTCCTGCACCAGTTCGCGCCCGCCGTCGAGCGGCTCGGCATCGCCGCCTTCCGCACCGGCCAGGAGGCCCTGCACGGCGTGGCGTGGATGGGTCCGGCGACGGTGTTCCCGCAGGCGGTCGGCCTCGGCGCCACCTGGAACCCGGAGCTGGTGCGGCGGGTCGGCGACGCGGTGTCCAAGGAGGTCCGCGCGATGCGCGCCAAGGACGAGCGCATCGGGCTCAACGTCTGGGCCCCGACGGTCAACCTGCTGCGCCACCCCCTGTGGGGACGCAACGAGGAGGGCTACTCGGAGGACCCGAAGCTCACCTCGGCGATCGCCACCGCCTACACGCACGGCCTGCGCGGCGACCACCCCACCTACTGGCGCACGGCGCCCGTGCTGAAGCACTGGCTCGCCCACAACAACGAGACGGACCGGTCGACGACGTCGAGCTCGGTGCGCCCGCGCGTGCTGCACGAGTACGACCTGAGGGCGTTCCGCGAGACCGTCGAGGCCGGTGCGGTGGCCGGGGTGATGCCCGCGTACAACCTGGTCAACGGCCGCCCCAACCACGTCTCCCCGTACCTCGGCGAGCAGCTGCGGGCCTGGACCGACGAGGAGCTGCTGGTCTGCTCGGACGCGGGCGCGCCGAGCAATCTGGTCGACTCCGAGCACTACTTCGACACCCACGAGGAGGCCACCGCCGCCTCCCTCGTGGCGGGCGTCGACAGCTTCACCGACCACGGCACGGACTCCTCGCCGATGACCGCGCGGCTGCGCGGCGCCCTGGAGCGCGGTCTGCTGACCGAGGCCGACCTCGACAGGGCCGTCCGCCGCCAGCTCTCGGTCCGCTTCCGCCTCGGCGAGTTCGACCCGGAGTACGACCCGCACGACGCCACCAGCGAGTTCGACTCCCCGGGGCACCGTGCCCTCGCCCGGGAGGCGGCCGAGCAGGCGGTCGTGCTGCTGAAGAACGACGGGGTGCTGCCGCTCGCCCCGGACACCCGTGTCGCCGTGGTCGGTCTGCTCGCCGACGAGTGCAAGCTCGACTGGTACAGCGGCACGCTCCTGCACCGCTCGACCCCGCTGGAGGGCCTGTACGAGCGGTTCGGCGCGGAGCGGGTGGAGTTCGCGGAGGGCGTGGACCGGGTCCGGCTGAAGACCTCCGCGGGCGCGTTCCTGCACGTGCAGGTGGCGGAGGACGCCGCCGACGAGGTGCGCGGCGCCGAGGGAGCGCTCGACCCGGCGCTGCTCGCGGGCCGCACGGACCTGCCCCCGCTCGCCACCGACGCGGCCGGCACCGAGCTGGCGCTGGTCGACTGGGGCGAGGGCGTGCTGACGCTGCGCGCGCCCGACGGCCGCTACCTCTCGGTCGCCGAGGACGGCCGGGTCCGCGCCTCCGCCGACCAGCCGGGCGGCTGGGTCGTCCAGGAGACGTTCCGCCTGGAACCGCACGAGAACGGGCACCTCCTGAAGCACCTGGGGTCGGGTCGCCACGTGTGTGTCTCCGCCGACGGCGTGAAGGTTGCCGAGGAAGATCCCGAGGTGTTCGAGCTGGTCTTCGCCGAGCGCGGCGAGGACGCGGTGAAGCGGGCCGCCGCGGAGGCCGATGTGGTCGTGGTGGTCGCGGGCAACGACCCGCACATCAACGGCCGTGAGACGGAGGACCGTACGACCCTGCGTCTGCCGGAGCACCAGGAGCGGCTGCTGCGGGCCGCCCGCGCGGCGAACCCGGCGACCGTGCTGGCGCTGGTCTCCGCCTACCCGTACGCCCTCGACCCGGCCACCCTCCCGGCCGTGCTGTGGACGGCGCACGGCGGCCAGGCGGCCGGCACCGCCCTGGCCCGTGTGCTGGCGGGCGACGTCTCCCCGGCCGGCCGGCTGCCGCAGACCTGGTACGCCGACGACGCCGATCTGCCCGGCCTCCTCGACTACGACGTGATCGGCGCCCGCCAGACGTATCTGTACTTCGAGGGCACGCCCCTGTTCCCGTTCGGGCACGGCCTGTCGTACACGTCGTTCGCGTACGACGGCCTGACGACCCGGGTCGAGGACGGCACGCTGCACGTCTCGTTCTCGGTCACGAACACCGGTGACGTCACGGCCGACGAGGTCGCCCAGCTCTACACGCGGGCCGTCGACCCGTCCGTGCCGCGTCCGCGCCGCGAGCTGCTGGACCACCGCCGCGTCACCCTCGCCCCCGGCGCGACGGCCGAACTGGCCTTCGCGGTCCCGCTGTCCGCCTTCGCGTTCTGGGACGTCGCCCAGGATCGCCGGCGCGTGGAGCCGGGCGCGTACGAGTTGCTGGCCGGGGCCTCCAGCGAGGACGTCCGGCTGCGGACGACCGTCACGCTGGAGGGCGAGCCCACCCTGCCGCGCGCGGTCCTGGCGGGCGGACTGGCCGCGGCCGGTTTCGACGAGCAGAGCGGCATCGAGATCGTCGACCGGACGAAGGTGTCGGGCGACGCGGTGACGCCGGCGGGCGGAGTCACGGGTGAACTGGTCTATCGCGACTGCGACTTCGGCCGCGGCGTCACCGAGGTGACGGTGGAGGTGGCCGGCGAGGGCACGGTCGAAGTGTCCGTCGACGGCGGTCCGGTCCTCGCGGTGCTGTCACCCGCCGGACCGGCATCGGGCCCGTACGACTACGTCTCCCTCGGCGCGCCCGTCGCCGCCGCGGGCGTGCACGACGTCCGCCTCAGGCTGCGCGGCCCACTGCGGCTCGCGCACGTCGGCTTCTCCGGTTGAGGGTCCGGAGCAG
>NZ_JBHUQX010000104.1:0-23629 GCF_042674225.1 Streptomyces sp. NPDC056948 | reverse complement strand
CTTCCGCTCCTGGGCGGCCAGTTCGCGGTACTCGGCCGCCGGATGGTCGGCCCGGACACGAGGTCCGCCGCCCGGGCCGTGCAGGCGTTCGCGCAGCGTGCTGCCGGTGGGCGCGTCCGGGAGCCGGTCGCGTTCGCGCAGCTCGGGCACGACCAGGTCGACGAAGTCGGTGAAGGTGCCGGGAGTCACGGCGTAGGCGAGGTTGAACCCGTCGATGTCCGCCTCCTCCACCCAGCGTTCCAGCTCATCGGCGACCGTGGCCGGGGAGCCCACCACCACCGGCCCGATACCCCCGATGCCCAGGTAGCGGGCCACCTGGTCGGGAGTCCAGCGACGGGAAGGATCGGCGGTGGAGAAGATCGCGAGCGCGGAGCGCACGGCTTCGGTGTCGACGTACTCCAGAGGCTGGTCCGGCGCGAGTTCGGACAGGTCGAGGCCGCTCCAGCCGCCGTAGAGGGCGAGGGCTCCCTCGTAGGAGGCGTAGGAGATCAGGTCGGCGTACTTGGCCCGGGCCTCCTCGTCGGTGGGGGCGGTGATCGCGGTGAGCAGGATGAAGATCTTGACGCTGTACGGGTCGCGGCCCTCGGCTGCGGCCTTGGCCCGGATGTCGTCGACGACGCGGCGGGTCGCCTGCGGGGTGACGGCGTTGATGAAGACGCCCTCGCCGTGCCGGGCGGCGAAGGCCCGGCCGCGGGGGGAGGCGCCGGCCTGGAAGACGACCGGGGTGCGCTGCGGCGACGGCTCGGACAGGAACACGCCGGGCACGGTGAAGTGGCGGCCCTTGTGGGCGATGTCCCGGATGCGGTCGGGGTCGGTGAAGACGCCCCGTTCCCGGTCCCGGACGACCGCGTCGTCGTCCCAGGAGTACTCCCACAGCTTGTAGCAGACCTCCAGGAACTCCTCGGCGACCTCGTAGCGGTCGTCGTGCCCGACCTGTTCGCCGAGCCCCAGGTTGCGGGCGGCGCTCTCCAGGTAGGAGGTGACGACGTTCCACGCGATCCGGCCCTTGGTCAGATGGTCGAGGGTGGTGAGGGTGCGGGCGAGCTTGTACGGCTGCTCGTAGGTGAGGGAGACGGTCACGCCGAAGCCGAGGCGCTCGGTCACCGCTGCCATGGCGGAGACGGCGGGCAGCGGGTCGGACAGCGGGATCTGCGCGCCCTGGCGGACGGCGGCGTCGCGCGAGCCCTGGTAGACGTCGTACGCGCCGAGCACGTCGGCGATGAAGAGCGAGTCGAAGCCGCCGCGCTCCAGCAGCCGCGCCAGATCGGTCCAGTAGGCGAGGTCGGTGTAGCGGTGCGCCTGGTCGTCGGGGTGCCGCCACAGGCCGGGCGACTGGTGGCCGACGCAGGCCATGTCGAAGGCGTTCAGATGGATGCGGCGGGTCATTTCAGGGCTCCGGAGGACAGGCCGGCGACGAGCCGGCGCTGGGCGGCCACGGCCAGGACGTAGACGGGCGCGATGCCGATGAGGGAGACGACGGCCTGCTGGCCGAACTCGACGTTCTTGTCGCCCTGGAAGAGGGAGAGCAGCACGGGCAGGGTCTGCGCACTGCTGTCCTGGGCGAAGCTGAGGGCGAAGAGGAACTCGTTGTAGCTGAGGAAGAAGCAGATCAGCGCGGCGGCCGCGACACCCGGCGCGATGAGCGGCAGGACGACGCGCCGCAGGCTCGCCCAGGGTCCGAGCCCGTCGAGCCAGGCGGCCTCCTCGATCTCCTTCGGCACCTTCCGTACGAAGCCGTCCAGCAGCCAGATCGCCACCGGCACGTTCGCCAGCCCGTCCACGAGGGCGAGCCCGGTGACGGTGTTGTTCAGCTCCAGGTTCCGCAGCAGGTAGAACAGCGGGAGGACGGCCACGACGGGCGGCGCGCAGTAGCTGGACAGGACCAGGGTCGCGAGCCTGCCCCCACGGCGTCCGGCCCGCGCGGTGAAGTACGCGCCCGGTACGGCGATCAGCAGCGTGAGCAGGACGGAACCGGCCGCGACCGTCCAGGAGTTGACGATGTAGTGGCCGACGTCGACGGCCCGGAAGGTGTCGGGCCAGTTCCGCCAGAACAGGTGGGAGGGCAGCAGTCCGCCGTTGAGGACGTCGTCGCGGGAGCGGACGGAGAGGGAGGCGACGTAGAGCAGCGGTACGGCCATGAGCAGGGCGATGACCGTGAGCAGCGCGGTGAGTCCGGTGGGGCGGCGGCGCCGTGCGGGGCGGCGCGAGGGCCTCTTGGTCACGGGCTCGGCCGCCGCCTCTTCCCGTACGGCTTCGAGCGTGGTCATACCGCCACCTCCTCGTACCGCTTGCGGCGGATCGCCACCAGGCTCGTGACCAGGCCGATGAGCAGGGAGAACAGCACGGTCGCGGCCGCGGCGCCGCCGACGTCGAACTCCTGCAGCGCGGTGCGCTGGATGTCGTACGTGCTCGTGGTGGTGGAGAAGCCCGGGCCTCCGGACGTCACGACGTAGACGATGTCGAAGACCTTGAAGCCGATCACGAGTTTGAGCAGCAGGACCGACAACAGGGTCGGTTCGATGTACGGCAGGACGATCGAGCGGAGGGTGCGCGAGCGGCCGGCGCCGTCGAGGGCGGCGGCCTCGCGCAGCTCGTCCGGTACGCCGAGGAGCGCGGCGTACACCAGCAGCATCACGAACGGTGTCCACTGCCAGCTGTCGATGACGACGAGGGTGGTGAAGGCCCCCGTACTGCTGCCGAGCGGATTCACTCCGGGCAGTCCCAGCGCGTGCAGGACGCCGTTGAGGGCGCCGCCCACCGGGGCCAGCAGCAGCTTCCACGCCACGCCGACCATGACAGGCGGGGTGACCAAAGGCAGCAGCAGGAGCGTGCCCAGCAGGCCCGGGCGGGCCGCCCGGGCGCGCAGCAGGAGCGCGAGGGCGGTGCCCAGCACCAACTGCACAGCGGCGGCGAGCACCGCGAAGAGCGCCGACCGCCACAGTGAGCCCGTGAACGACTGGCTCTCCAGCGCGGTACGGAAGTTGTCGAACCCGGTCCAGCGTTGCAGGGGCCGGGCAAGCGTGGAGTCGGTGAAGGCCAGGCCGATGACGTAGACGAGCGGGTAGGCGGCGAAGACCGCGAGGAAGACCACGGACGGCGCGGCGAGCGCCCCCGGGACCCGGGCGGCCGGCCTGGCTGTCATCCGGACGCTCCCTCGAGTTCCTTGGCCCAGGCGCGCTGCGCGTTCCCCAGAGCGGTCTTCGCGCTCTGCTTGCCCTGCAGGCCGAGCGCGAGTTCGTCCACGAGGGTCTGGAGCAGGTCGGGGGCCTTGGGCACGGTCGGCCACGGCAGGGGATCGCCGGCGAGGCCGGTGCGGACGACCTCGTAGGAGTCGGGCGAGTTCTTGCGGAACGCCGAGGAGCTGAGGGTGCTGGTGCGGATCGGGTCGGCGCCCGCGTCGGGCCGGGCGAGCACGAGGAGGTTCTGCTGTGCGGCGGTGGCCCACTTGATGAAGGCGGCGGCGGCCTCCTTCTGCTTCGACGCCGTGGACACCGCCAGTCCGAAGCCCGCGTCCAGCGAGGTTCGGGGCTTGGTGTTGTCGCCACCGACCGGGAGCGTGGTGACGGCCCACTTGTCGACGACCTTGGACTGCCCCGGGTCCTGGGCGCGCTTGGCGAAGTCGGTCCAGAAGTCGAGCATGGCGCCCTTGCCGTCGAGGAAGGCGGGCAGCGCCTGGTCGAAGCCGATCTGCAGCGGGGTGGGCAGTGCGCTGGGCGCGGCGTCGAACAGCACCTGCGCGGCCTCGATCGCCGCCGGGGTGTCGAGGGTGGGCGCGCCCGACGCGTCGAGGAACGAACCGCCGTATCCGGCGAGGCGGTTGGCGAAGGCGCAGCCGAGGATCACCGGGACCTGCTGGGCCTCGATGATGGTGCCGTAGTACTTGCCCTTGGCGTCCTTGGTTATCTTCGCGGCGACGTCGTTGTACTCGTCCCAGGTGCGGGGCGCCTCGACCTTGTGCCGTTCGAAGATCTCGGTGTTGTAGAAGAGGATGTGGGTGTCGCCGTCGTAGGGCAGGCCCCAGCGCTTGCCGTCGTAGCGGGTGTAGGTGTCGTACAGGGAGGGCAGGAAGTCGCTCTCGTCGATGTCCTTGTGCGCCTTGATGTACGCGGTGAGGTCCTCGATGACTCCGCCCTCGGCGAGGGTCCCGACGGCCGCGTACCAGTACATGAAGACGTCGAACTGGCCCGCCCCGGACTGCACGTCGAGCACGGCCTTCGCCGTCAGCTTGTCGTACGGCACGGGTGTCACCGACAGCTTGGCGCCGGTGGCCTCCTCGAAGGGCTTGCTCAGGTACTTGAACGACAGGGCGTTCGGCTGGTTGGCCAGGATCTTGAGGGTGACCCCGTCGAGGTCGGGCTTGGCGGTCGGGTCGAGCACGGCGGCCTCGGAGGAGCCGCAGGCGGTCAGGAGCGGGCCGGCCGCGGCGAGGGCGGCGGCACCGCCGGCGGCGCGCAGCAGGTGTCTGCGGGAGAGCGGGGAGCGCGGGAGGCGCGGGGTCGGGGTCATGCGGTGGTTCTCCTGGCTTCTTCTTACGCAAGAGTTCTCACGTAGAGAGATTTCTTAGGTGTAGAGGGTGAAAGGCGCGTGGGCGCCGTTCAGGAAGTGGTCGCCGACCTCGCGGAGCTTGTAGGCGACGGGGTCGTGCAGGGTGTGGGTGCGCACGTTGCGCCAGAACCGGTCGAAGCCGTGCGCGGACGCCGTCGACCTCGCGCCGGTGACCTCGAGGATCCGGGCGGTGATGTCGAGGGCGGCCTTGGTCGAGGCGACCTTGGCGGCGGCGACGGTGACGGCGATCTCGCCGCGCTCCTCGGCGCTGAGGTCCCGGCCGCGGTCGAGGCCGCGCTGGATGGCTTCGGCGGCGTGGTCGGCGAGGAGCCGCACCGAGCGTGCGGACACGGCGAGTTCGCCGTAGGTGGCCAGTGTGTAGGGGTCCTGGGTGGCGGAGTCGACGCCCGACAGCAGCCAGGGGCGGGTGGTGTCGCGGGTGTAGTCGGCGGCCGCGGCGAGCGCGCCCTCGGCGATGCCCAGGTAGAAGTGGACGAAGACGAGCTGGATCGCGGGGGTGACCAGGGTGGCGAACGGGGAGAGGGTGTCCGCCTCCTCGGAGAGGGACCCGATGATGTCGTCCGCCGCCACCGGAACGGCGTGGAACTCCACGCTGCCGCTGGCCGAGAGCCGCTGCCCGAAGTTGTCCCAGTCGTCGTGGCGTACGACTCCGGGGTGGGCCGGGTCGACGAAGGCGACCACGGGTTCGCCGGTGTCCGTGCGGGTGGCGCCGACGACGAGCCGGTCGGCCACGCGGGCGCCGGTGGCGAAGCTCTTGCGCCCGTCGAGCCGGAAGCCCTCGCCGTCGGGGGTCAGGGTGACGTCCGGGTCCCTGGGGTTGAACGCCCCGCCCCACAGCCACTGCCCCTCGGCCGCCGCGCGCTCCAGCCGCTCGACGGTGGCGGGCTCACCGAAGAAGCGCGGGTTCCAGGACAGCAGGTAGTGATAGCCGAGGAGTTGGCCGATCGAGCCGTCCCCGGCGGCGATCTCGCGGATGACGGCATAGGCGGTGCGCCAGTCCGCTCCCCCGCCGCCGTACTCGGCGGGGACGAGCAGCGTGAGCAGCCCGGCCGCGCGCAGCCGTTCGGCCTCCTCGAAGGGCGGCTTGTTGTCCTTGTCGCGCTGGGCGGCGTCCTGGGCGAGGTCGGCGGCCACGGCACGGGCGGTGGCGATCCAGTCGGTGGTGGGCATGGGGTCCTCAGACGATTCCGTTGGCGGGCGGGGCGACCCCGTTCAGGGCGTGGTTGCCGAGGTGCTGGATCTTCCAGCGGCGCGGGTCGTGCAGGGTGTGGGTGCGGGCGTTGCGCCAGTGGCGGTCCAGGCCGCGGCCGCCGGTCACGGACCGGGTGCCGATGAGGGCGAAGACGTCGTTGGACACGGTCAGCGCGGCGGTGTCGGCCTGGGCGCGGGCGGCGGCCACGGCGACGGAGGCCTCCGCCGCGAGGTCGGCGTCCTCAGGGGCACCACGGGCGGCGTCGAGGGCGGCTCCGGCCCGGTCGAGGAGGGCCTCGGCGGCGCGCACGACCAGGGCCAGCTCCCCGAATCTCTGGATCACCAGCGGTTCTTCGTTCGCCCGGTCGGCGCCCGACTCGCCCCACGGCCGGGCGATGTCCCGGATCAGCTCGCCGCCCTCCTCCAGGGCCGCGCGGGCGATGCCGGTGTCGACGGCCGCGTGGATGAACTGGCCGAAGGCGCCGAAGACCTCGGGCCGCTCGAAGGTGAGGTGGTGGGGCACCACCCGGTCGGCGGGCACGTGCACGTCCTCGAACCGTACGGTGCCGCTGGCGGTGCCGCGCTGCCCGATGCCGTCCCAGTCGTCGACCACGGTGACGCCGGGGGCGTCGTGCGGGACGAAGGCCGCGGTGAGGCTGTCGTCCGGGGCGAGTGCGAAGACCGGGATCCAGTGGGCGAACAGGGCGCCGGTGGAGTAGTTCTTGGTGCCGGTCAGGGTGTACGAGCCGTCGGGGCGGGGCTTGAGGCGGGTGGAGAACTCCAGCGCGTGCCGGGTGCCCTTCTCGGCGAGGGCGTTGCCGAACCTGCGTCCCGCCAGCAGTTCGGCGTAGAACAGGTCGCGCTGCCCGGCCGTGCCGTTCTCCTTCAGCACCTCGACGAAGAGGAAGTGGTTCTGCGGGATCTGGCCGATGCTGGCGTCGGCCGCGGACAGCAGCCGGACGACCTCGCCGAGGGTGCGGGCGCCGACCTCGGCACCACCGTGGGAGCGGGGCACGGTGATGCCCAGCAGCCCGGAGGCGGAGAGCCGGTCGAGTTCGGCGCGCGGCAGGATGCGTTCCGCGTCGCGCAGGGCGGCGTCGCGGGCGAACTCGGCGGCCAGTCGGGCCGCGACGGCGACCGCCTCGGCGTCGTCGGCGATCACATGCGTCATCGTGGGTTTCCCGCACCCGCGAAGGGGACCTGGGCGGAGGCCGCGACACGCGGGAAGGGGTGCTGCCACAGGCCCTGTGCCTCGAGCCTCGGCAGGACGCCCTCGCCGAACCAGTAGGCCTCCTCCAGGTGGGGGTAGCCGGACAGGACGAACTCCTCGATGCCGAGGGCCGCGTACTCCTTGATGCGTTCGGCGACCTCGTCGTGGCTGCCGACCAGGGCCGTGCCCGCCCCGCCGCGCACCAGGCCGATGCCGGCCCACAGGTTGGGGTGGATCTCCAGGCCGTCCCGGTTGCCGCCGCCGTGCAGGGCGAGCATGCGCTGCTGCCCGGCCGACTCGCTGCGGGCCAGCCCGGCCTGCACGGACGCCACGGTCTCCGGGTCGAAGCCGTCCAGCAGCCGGTTGGCCTCCGCCCAGGCCTGCTCGGAGCTGTCGCGGGTGATGACGTGCAGCCGGATGCCGAACCGGACGGTGCGGCCCTGCTCGGCCGCCAGCTTCCTGATCCAGGCGATCTTCTCGGCGACCTGCGCGGGCGGTTCGCCCCAGGTGAGGTACACGTCCACGTGCCGCGCGGCGATCTCTCCGGCGATCGGCGAGGAGCCGCCGAAGTAGACCTCGGGGACCGGGTCGGGCACACGGGCCAGCGTCGCGTCCGCCACCTGGAGGTGCTCGCCGTGCAGATCGACGGTCTTGCCCTCCCACAGCTCGCGCACGATCTGCAGGAACTCGCCGGTACGGCGGTAGCGCGCGTCCTTGTCGAGGAAGTCGCCGTAGGCGCGCTGCTCGTGACTCTCGCCGCCGGTGACGACGTTGAGCAGCAGCCGTCCGCCGCTCTGCCGCTGGAAGGTGGAGGCCATCTGCGCGGCGAGCGTGGGCGAGACGAAGCCGGGCCGGAAGGCGACCAGGAACTTCAGCCGCTCGGTGTTCTGGCTGACCATCGCCGTGGTCAGCCACGCGTCCTCGCACCAGGCGCCGGTGGGGGTCAGGGCGCCGACGAAGCCGAGGTCCTCGGCGGCGCGGGCGATCTGGCTCAGGTAGGCGACCGTCGGCGGCCGGTCCCGGCCGGAGGCGGTGGCCGGGGTGCCGTGGCCGCCGCCGACGACATGCCGGCTGTCGCCGTTCGTGGGCAGGAACCAGTGGAAGGTGAGGGACACGAGAGATCTCCGATCGCGAGAAGTGGGGAGGGTGAGGAGGGGGGGAAGGAGGGTGGTCAGAGCAGGCCGTGCCGGGGCGGCCGGGTGCCGTTGAGTACGTAGCGGCCGATGTGCTGGACCTTCCAGCGGGCCGGGTCGTGCAGGGTGTGGGTGCGGGCGTCGCGCCAGTGGCGGTGCAGGCCCAGGGAGTCGAGCGCCGCGCGGGTGCCGGCGACCTCGAAGAGGGCGCTGCCGATCTCGACGGCGGTCTCCGCGGCGGTCACCTTGGCGGTGGCCACCGCGATCGAGGCCTCGGCGGCCGAGTCGTCGGTCAGGTCCTCCCGCGCGGCGTCGACCGCCCGGGCGGCCTCCCGCAGCAGGGCCTCCGCCGCCCGGAGGCGGATCGAGAGTTCACCGAACCGCTGGATCAGCAGCGGATCCTCCGCGGCCGTCTCCAGCCCGCTCTCGAACCAGGGCCGGCTCTTCGTACGGACGAACTCCACGGCCTCCGCCAGCGCCCCGGAGGCGATCCCCGCGTCGATGGCGGCGTGCAGCAACTGGGCCACGGCGCCGTGGAGTTGGGGCCCCTGGAAGGTGAGGTGGTGGGGCAGGACCCGGTCGGCCGGGACGGGCACCCGCTCCAGGCGGACCGTTCCGCTGGCGGTGGTGCGCTGCCCCATGCCGTCCCAGTCGTCGACGACCGTCAGGCCGGGGGCGTCGCTCGGCACGTACGCCACGTGCAGGGTGTCGTCGTCGGCTCGGGCCAGGACGGGGATCCAGTGGGCGAACAGCGCGCCCGTGGAGTAGTGCTTGACGCCGTCGAGGACGTACGAACCGTCCGGGCGTCGCGCGAGCCTGGTGCGGATGTCCTGCACATGCTTGGTGCCCGCCTCGGACTGGGCGTTGCCGAACCGCCTGCCCCGCAGCACCTCGCCGAAGAAGAACTCCTGCTGGGCGTGCGTGCCCTGGCGGCGCAGCACGTTGACGTAGACGAAGTGGCTCTGCGGGATCTGGGCGAGACTGGCGTCGGCGGATGCCAGCAGCCGGAAGATCTCGGCGAGCGTCTCGGTACGGACGTCCGCGCCGCCGAACTCGGCCGGGACGCTCACGGCCGGCAGACCGGAGGCGGACAGCCTTTCCAGCTCCGCGTGCGGGAGCCTGCGCCGTACGTCCCGTTCGGCGGCGTCCTTGCGGAAGTCCGCGGCCAGGTCGGCGGCGACGGCCAGGGCCTCGGCGTCGTCGGCGATCACATGGGCCGTGCTCATCCGGTGGCCGCCAGTACGGTCGTACGGCCGCCCAGCGCGGTGGAGAACTGGTCCGTGACCTGGGCCAGGGCCTCGGCCGAGCCGGGCGCGACGGTCAGGGAGCCGTCGTCGCTCACGGTGATGTCCTTGTCGAGGGTGAACCAGCCCGGGACGATGTGCGCGGCGCCCATGGAGCTCAGCACCGGACGCAGGGCGTAGTCGATGGCCAGGACGTGGGCGGTGGAGCCGCCGGTGGCGAGCGGCAGGACCGTCTTGCCGGCCAGTGCGTACTGCGGGAGCAGGTCCAGCAGGGACTTCAGCAGTCCGGAGTAGGCGGCCTTGTAGACGGGGGTGCCGACCACCACTCCGTCCGCCTGCTCGACCAGGGCGGTGGCCCGGACGATCTCGGGGTGCCGGAAGTCCGCCCCGAGGAGCGCCTCGGCGGGGACGTTCCGGACGTCCAGCGGGATCACCTCGTGCCCCTGGGCGGTGAGCCGGGCGTCGAGGTGGCGCAGCAGTCGCTGGGTGCGGGAGGTGGCGGAGGGGCTGCCGGACACGGAGACGATGGTGGCCATGCGGGGGTCTTCCCTTCGTGGCTGTACTCGGGCGGGTGAGGATCAGGCGTGGGCTGCGGCGGGCTCGAAGTCGGGCTCCTGTGCCTCCAGTTCGCGCACGAGGGGCAGCACCCGCTTGCCGAAGTACTCGACCTCCTCGTGGTAGTGCAGGAAGCCGAGGAGGAAGAGGTCGACGCCGAGCCGCTTGTAGGCGACGATCCGTTCGGCGATCTGCTCGGGTGTGCCGATGAGGCCCGTGCGGAAGCCGTCGTTGTACTGGACGAGGTCCTCGAAGCTGGAGTCCTGCCACATGCCCTTGCCGTCGGCGGTGGACTGCCCGGCCTGCTGGACGGCGTCGCGGAAGCCGTGCACGGCCTCGGTGTCGGCGTGGGCGACGATCTCGCGGAGCTGCTCGCGGGCCTCGGCCTCGGTGTCTCGGGCGATGAGGAAGCCGTTGAGCCCGAACTTCGGGGGCGTGCGGCCCGCCTCGGCGGCGGAGGCGCGTACGTCGTTGATCTGCTCGGTGACGCCCTCGAAGTCCTTGCCGTTGCTGAAGTACCAGTCGGAGACCCGGCCGGCCATGGCGCGGGCGGCCGAGGAGTTGCCGCCCTGGAAGATCTCCGGGTGCGGGCGCTCGGGGGTGTTCAGCGGCTTGGGCTTGAGGGAGAAGTCGCGCACCCGGTAGAAGTCACCGGCGAGTTCGGCGTGGTCCTCGGTCCAGATGGTGCGCAGGGCGGTGATGAACTCCTCCGCGCGCCGGTAGCGCTCGTCGTGCTCAAGCCACGGCTCGCCCAGCGCGGTGAACTCGCCCTTGAACCAGCCGCTGACGACGTTGACGGCGAAGCGGCCGTTCGACAGGTGGTCGGCGGTCGCGCCGAGCTTGGCGAGGACGCCCGGGTGCCAGAGGCCGGGGTGGACAGCGGCGATGACCTTCAGCCGCTGGGTGGCGAGCAGCAGGGCGAGGCTGAAGCTGGTCGACTCGTGCTGGTTCTCGGCACCGTAGCTGGCCATGTAGCGGACCTGGCTGAGCGCGTAGTCGAAACCGTTGTTCTCGGCGAGGACGGCCAGTTCGCGGTTGTAGTCGTAGCCCCAGTCGGTGCGCTGCTCGACGGTGCTGGTGACCAGGCCGCCGCTGACGTTCGGCACCCAGTAGGCGAAACGGACGGGGTCGGCTGCGGGCGGTACGGGCATGGGGGACTCCTGGGGAGAGCGGAATGGCGCGCGAAACACACAGACGTCGGCACGGGAACGTGCTCGCAAGGGGAATTCAGGCGCGCTGGAGCAGCGGTCCCGGGAAAGCCGTCAGCACGACGGAGAACGTCCGGGACCGGAATTCAGGAACGGAGAGGGCGCAGAAAGCGAGTGGGAGGGTTTCCCTCCGTGCGCTGCGCTCAGACGCGGCTGCGACAGCAGGAGCTGGAGACACGCGCGAGATCGACGTAGCGTCGCTGCGTGAGGTCCTGTCGCTTCATGTCAACGATCCAACCAAGCGTGGGTCCGGCCGGTCAAGAAGACCCGGTGGTGATTCCACATGGTGAGAGTCGGTATTCACGAGGTTGTGACAGGGATTCCCTTGAACCGGGCTCGCGGGGGACGCAGTCTCCTGTCGTGCGTATAGAACAGCTGGAATACATCGCCGCCGTCACCCGGTTCGGTTCGCTGCGGCGTGCCGCCGAGGAACTCCATCTGTCCCAGCCCGCGTTGAGCGAGACCGTGCGCAACCTGGAGCGGGAGCTCGGTGTGGACCTGCTGGAGCGCAAGCGGTCGGGGGCGAAGGTCAGCGACGAGGGCCGGGAGCTGCTGCCGCACATCATGACGGTGCTGGACGCGGTGGACCGGCTGCGCGGCGCGGCCGGCGACCAGCACCGCATCAGCCGCATGGTGCGGCTCGGCACGGTCAACACGGCCACCGTTCCGCTGCTCATCCCGACCGTGCGTGAGTTCCGCTCAGCGCACCCGGCCACCCAGGTCGAGGTGGTCGGCGCGCAGCAGGCCGACATCCACCGCGGGCTGCTGGAGGGCGCCTTCGACTTGGGGCTGGTGAACTATCTCCACGGCGACGACATGCCGCCCGGCTTCGAGACGACCGAGCTGCTGCGCGGGCGGCCGGTCGTGTGCGTACGCCCGGACAGCCCGCTGGCGGCCCTGGAGACGGTGGATGTGGACAGCCTTCTCGCCGAGCCCCTCATCGTGATGCGGTCCGGCTATGTCATGCACCGCTACGTCCACCGGCTGCTGCGCGGCCGGACACCGTCCTTCTCGTACTCCACCGACGGCGCCGAGATGGGCAAGCTGATGGTCGCCGAAGGGCTGGGGGCGACGGTGCTGCCCGACTTCAGCGTCCTCGGCGATCCCCTGGAGCGGCGGGGCACCCTCACCGTACGGCCGCTGGCGGGGGACGAGACCGATGTGCTGCTGGTGCTGCAGCGCCGCCATGCCGTCTCGGTCCCCCGGGCCGTGCGTGATCTGCACGCGCTGTTCGTACGCAACGCGGACGCGCACCGGGAGTCGTGAAGTCCGCCCTGACCCGAACGGGTGGTTCACACACTCCGTCGGCGTAGGGGGACGCCTCTCGCGGGGCGGCCGGGCCGGGGCGCGCCGGAAGCTCCAAGGAGATTGGAGTCATCATGCTCCGTGCGAATCCGCCCCGCGTCAGCGTGATCATCCCCGCGTACAACTCCATGCCGGAACTGACGAAGTGCGTCAGCTCCGCCATGGAGCAGACGCTCGGCCTGGACAAGATCGAGATCATCGCGGTCGACGACGGCTCGACCGACGGCACCGCGGGCGAGCTGGACCGGCTCGCCCGCTCCTGTTCCAGCCTGCGCGTCGTGCACCAGCCCAACAGCGGAGGAGCCGGAGGCCCGCGCAACACCGGTCTGGACATGGCCGGCGGTGACTACGTCTTCTTCCTCGACTCCGACGACTACCTGGGCCCGGACGCCCTGCGCCGCATGGTCGCGATGGCGGACGAGAACCGCACCGACGTGGTCCTCGGCAAGATGGTGTCCGTGGGCGGACGTGCCGTACCGACGGCCGTCTTCTCGCACAACCAGCCCCGGACCGATGTCTTCTCCTCCGCCGCCTACCGCACCCTGGGCTGCTGGAAGCTGTTCCGGCGCTCGCTGATCGAGCGGCTGGACCTGAGGTTCCCGCCCTACCGCAACTGCGAGGACAAGCCGTTCACCGCCGCGGCCTTCCTCAACGCCGACGGCATCTCCGTGGTGGCCGACTACGACTGCTACTACTCACGCAACCGCCAGAACGGCAACAATCTCACCCTCACCGCCGCCGACCTGGTCCACCGCATGGACGGCACCCGGCTGTGCTTCGAGACGGTCGCCCGCTATCTGGAACCCGGCCCGCGCCGGGACCAGATCATGCGCCGCCATGTGGAGTGGGAGCTGTGCGGGCCCTTGCGGGGCCTGCTGCCCAAGGAGAGCGAACAGCAGGCCCGGGAGCGCTTCTATCCGCAGTTCCGGCAGTGGGCACTGAGCCATGTGACCGAAGGTGTCTTCCAGCAGCTCGCCCCGCCGGACCGGCTCATCGTCCACCTCCTGCGCGCGGACCGGTACGAGGACCTCCTCACCGTGGCCCGGCACGCCAAGGAGGACGCGGCGCGCGGCAACGTCGTCGACAAGGGCCGCGTCTACTGGTGCCACCCCTTCTTCCGGGACCCGGTGAAGGCGGTCCCGGACGCCTGCTTCGACGCCACGGACCGGCTCCCGGTCCGTCATGAACTGGCCGAAGCGGCATGGACGGGCGGCGGCGGTGTGCTCCGGCTCGCCGGCCATGCCCGTATCGAGTCCCTGGGCGCCCTCGAGCCCACCACCCGGCTGATCCTGCGCCCGCGTGGCTTCCCGCACCCGGACATCCGGGTGCCCGTGACCGTCCGAACCGCCTCCCACCAGCCCGACGACCAGGCCACCGGCTTCCTCGTCGAGGTGGATCTGAGCACCGTCGACTCGGGCGCACCGCTCGGCACCGGGGTGTGGGACCTCCACCTGGACGTGCGGGCCAACGGAGTCAGCCGGACCGTCAGGCTCCGGCAGGCCGGGACCGACGCGAACGGCCAGAGGACCGCCCCGCCGCGGCGCGAGGTCGTGGCCACCACCGCGCGTCCGTTCTTCACTCCGTACGGGAACTTCTCCCTGGACATCCGGCGGACCGACGACGAGCCGGTCTGCCAGGTGACCGGGATCGCCTGGGACACGTCCGCGCCCGGCACGCTCGTCGTCAGCGGACGCCTGACCGATGAAGCAGCGGGCCGCCCCAGGCCCACGGCCCTGCGCGCCGAAGGCGACTCGGGCTCGGTGCGAGAGGTGCCCCTGCGGTACGCACCGGACGGCGGCGGCACCGGCTTCACCGCCCGCCTTCCGGTCAGGAAACTGTCTCCAGGACGCTGGACGCTGACCCTCCGTACGGACGAGCCGGACAGCCGGATTCCCGTCCCGCCCCTGAAGGGACTGACCGGCACCCGCTGGTTCCGCGCCACCCGGCTCGGCCGCCCCTACTACGCCAAGCCACTCCCCCGCGGCTCGAAGGGGGCCATGGTGCTGCGCGTGGCACCGGTCGGACTGACGGCGGCACTTCGCCGACGGCTCGGTTGAAGCGGATCCGGGTCTCACCCGTGGCATCGACCTGACCCCCCGACCTGATGCCCTGTCAGCAGGTCATCTGTCCCGGACTCTTGACTCGTAAGGCGGTAGTGGTCATCCTCGTCGCACCATGGGCGAGGTCATGACAATCGGGCTGTCGCTCCCCGGCCCTCAGGGGCCCAGGACGGCCCGATACGTCGACCCCGCCATCCCGCCGACCAAGGGACGTGGGCTGTGACCAGTGCCGGACGCCCGTACCGCAGACGCAAAAACATCACCGTTGTGTCGCTCCTCCTGCTCGTGCTCTCCATCGCGCTCGGTCCCACACCGAGTTCGGCGGCCGGAACCGACTGGTGGAACCCGACCGCGCGGCCCGCGCCGGACTCCGGGGTCAACGTCACGGGGGAGCCCTTCACCGGCACCGACGACCGGGGCGAGGTGCGCGGCTTCGTCGACGCGCACGACCACATCTTCTCCAACGAGGCCTTCGGCGGCCGTCTGATCTGCGGAAAGCCGTTCTCCGAGCAGGGTGTCGCGGACGCGCTCAAGGACTGTCCCGAGCACTACCCGGACGGCTCGCTCGCGATCTTCGACTTCATCACCAACGGCGGTGACGGCAAGCACGACCCGAACGGCTGGCCCACCTTCAAGGACTGGCCTGCCCACGACTCGCTGACCCACCAGCAGAACTACTACGCCTGGGTGGAGCGGGCCTGGCGCGGCGGCCAGCGGGTGCTGGTCAACGACCTCGTCACCAACGGCGTCATCTGCTCCGTGTACTTCTTCAAGGACCGCGGCTGCGACGAGATGACGTCCATCCGGTTGCAGGCCAAGCTGTCGTACGACATGCAGGCCTACATCGACAAGATCTACGGCGGGCCGGGCAAGGGCTTCTTCCGGATCGTCACCGACAGCGCGCAGGCCCGTGAGGTCGTCGAACAGGGCAAGCTGGCGGTCGTCCTCGGCGTAGAGACCTCCGAGCCGTTCGGCTGCAAGCAGATCCTCGACATCGCACAGTGCAGCAAGGCCGACATCGACAAGGGCCTGGACGAGCTGCACGCGCTGGGTGTGCGCAGCATGTTCCTGTGCCACAAGTTCGACAACGCGCTGTGCGGTGTCCGCTTCGACTCGGGCTCGCTCGGAACGGCCATCAATGTCGGGCAGTTCCTGTCGACGGGCACCTACTGGAAGACGGAGCAGTGCAAGGGGCCCCAGCACGACAACCCCATCGGCAACGCCTCGGCGCCCGCGGCCGAGAAGAAGCTCCCGGCGGGCGAGGAGGTCCCCTCGTACAGCGCTGACGCCCAGTGCAACGTCAGAGGACTCACCGCACTCGGCGAGTACGCCACCCGCGGCATGATGAAACGCGGGATGATGCTGGAGATCGACCACATGAGCGTCAAGGCCACCGGCCGGGTGCTCGACATCTTCGAGGCCGAGTCCTACCCCGGCGTGCTCTCCTCGCACAGCTGGATGGACATGGACTGGACCGAGCGGGTCTACGGTCTCGGCGGCTTCATCGCCCAGTACATGCACGGCTCCGAGGGCTTCATCTCGGAGGCGAAGCGCACCGAGGCCCTGCGCGACAAGTACGGGGTGGGCTACGGCTACGGCACCGACATGAACGGCGTCGGCGGCTGGCCGGGCCCGCGCGGAGCGGACGCCCCGAACAAGGTCACGTACCCCTTCAAGAGCGTCGACGGCGGCTCCGTCATCGACCGGCAGACCACCGGTGAGCGCACCTGGGACCTGAACACCGACGGCGCCGCCCACTACGGTCTCGTCCCGGACTGGATCGAGGACATCCGCCGGGTCGGCGGCCAGGACGTGGTGGACGATCTCTTCCGCGGCGCCGAGTCCTATCTCGACACCTGGGGGGCCTCCGAGAGCCACGAGGCCGGAGTCAATCTCGCGGCAGGCTCCACCGCGTCGGCCAGTTCCTCGGAGTGGAGCCTGTTCACGAGCTACAAACCGCACCGGGCCGTCGACGGCGACGGCGGCACCCGCTGGGCGAGCGACTGGAGCGACGACCAGTGGTACCAGCTCGACCTCGGGTCCACACGGGACGTCGAGCGGGTCACCCTCGACTGGGAGCGCGCCTACGCGAAGTCGTACCGCGTAGAGCTCTCCACGGACGGGGTGAACTGGCGGACCGCCTGGTCCACGACGGCGGGCGACGGTGGCCTGGACACCGCGAGATTCACCGGCACACCGGCCAGGTACGTACGCGTCCAGGGGCTGGAGCGCGGCACCGGCTGGGGCTACTCCCTCTCCGAGGTCGGCGTCCACGGCGGCTGACACCCACGAGAGGGGTTCCATGGCACGGTTGCCGTCCGCCGAGCGGCGGCGACAGCTCACCGAAGCGGCGATCAGGGCGATGGCCCGGGACGGCGTCCCCAGGACGACGACCCGGTCCATCGCCGCCGAGGCGGGCGTCTCGCTGAGCGTCTTCCACTACTGCTTCGACTCCAAGCAGGAGCTGATCGAGTCCGTCATCACCACCATCACCGGGCACTACGTGACGGTGGTGAAGGAGGCCCTGCGGCCCAGGGCCGGCCTCGAGGAGACCGTCCGGGCGGGCTTCCAGGCGTACTGGGAGCACGTCCGCGCCCACCCCGACGAGCACATGCTCACCTATGAGCTCACGCAGTACGCGCTGCGCCAGCCCGGCTTCGAGCATCTGGCGCGGCGCCAGTACGAGCTGTACGCCGAGGCGTACATCGAGCTGATCGACCAGCTCCGGCAGACCAGGGGCCTGAGCCTGCGCGTGCCCGCCCCCGTCCTGGCGCGCTACCTGGCCGCCATGACCGACGGCCTGACCCTCAACTACCTCGTGCTCGGCGACGACGACGCCTGGTCGGGCATCCTCGACACGGTCACCGCGCACATCGCCGGCCTGGTGTGCGAGCCCTGAGAACAGGCGGGATGCACGTCCGGCTCCTTACGCTCGTAGGGAAGGGTTCTCCCGGAGGTGACAGTCATGCGAGGCTCGCTGATACAGCTGTCCGTGGACGCGACGGACTCCGCCGAGGAGCGCCGGCGCAGGGCGGCCTCGCTGGTCCGCGGCCGGACCGGCGACGACCTGGTGGTCCTGCCGGAACTGTGGACGGCCGGCGCCTGGT
This sequence comes from Streptomyces sp. NPDC056948, assembly GCF_042674225.1. Classification (NCBI taxonomy): domain Bacteria; kingdom Bacillati; phylum Actinomycetota; class Actinomycetes; order Kitasatosporales; family Streptomycetaceae; genus Streptomyces; species Streptomyces sp. NPDC056948. Next base: position 6,050 of record NZ_JBHUQX010000104.1, on the reverse strand, counting down.
CGTACGACGGCTGGGGGCGCGACGCCGAAGGGGTCGACGGTCCCACCGCCGAGGCCATGTCCGCCGCGGCCCGTGCGGCCGGGGTCTGGCTCCACGCCGGATCGATCGTCGAACGGGACGGGGACGGGACGCTCTACAACACCGCGCTCCTCTTCGACCGGGCCGGTGACCTGCGCGGCCGCTACCGCAAGATCCACCGGTACGGCTTCGACACGGGTGAGGCGACCATGATGGGCGGGGGCGGCGACATCGTCACCGTGCCCACCGAATTCGGTGTGATCGGCCTCGCCATCTGCTACGACCTGCGCTTCCCCGAGCTCTTCCGGGGCCTGATCGACGAAGGGGCGGAGCTGATCGTGGTGCCCGCCGCCTGGCCCGCGGCCCGGCTCGCCCACTGGCAGCTCCTGACCCGCACGAGAGCCCTGGAGGAGCAGGTCTTCCTGCTGGCCTGCTGCGCCACGGGTGCCCATGGCGGTATGCGGCAGGGCGGGCACAGCGTGGCCGTCGACCCCTGGGGGACCGTCCTGGGCGAGGCCGGCACCGCGGCGGAGACGGTGACGGTGGAGGTCGACATGGGCGAGGTCGCCCGGATCCGCTCCGAACTCCCCGTCCTGCGTGATCGTGTCCTCGCCGTGGGGTCCGCCGCCGGTCGGTGACGTCGACGGCCCGCCTACACGACGCCCTGGGCCGTCATCGCCTCGGCGACGCGGAGGAAGCCCGCGGTGTTGGCGCCGAGGACGTAGTCGTCGGGGTCGCCGCCGTAGGTCTCGGCGGTGACTCGGCACTGGGCATGGACCTGCCCCATGATGGTGGCGAGTCGGTCCTCCGTCCGCTCGAAGGTCCAGCTGTCGCGCGAGGCGTTCTGCTGCATCTCCAGCGCGGAGGTCGCTACCCCGCCCGCGTTGGCCGCCTTGCCGGGGGCGAAGAGGATCCGCGCCTCGCGGAACACCTCGATCGCCTCGGGCGTGCAGGGCATGTTCGCGCCCTCGGCCACGGCGAGCACGCCGCTCTTCACCAGCGCGACGGCGTCCTGCCGGCCCAGCTCGTTCTGCGTCGCGCACGGCAGGGCGATGTCGCACGGCACGTCGTACACCGACCCCCGGGCGGAGAACCGCGCGGTCGGCTTCGCCTCGGCGTAGGCGGAGACCCGGGCCCGGCGCACCTCCTTGACCTCCTTGAGCAGGTCGAGGTCGAGGCCGTCCTCGTCGACCAGATACCCGGAGGAGTCGGAGCAGGCCACCACGCGCCCGCCCAGGGCGTGGACCTTCTCGGCGGCGTAGACGGCGACGTTTCCCGAGCCGGAGACCACGACCCGGCGTCCGTCGAAGTCCTGGCCGCGGGTGGCGAGCATCGCCTGGGCGAAGTACACCGCGCCGTAGCCGGTGGCCTCGGTGCGGGCGTGCGAACCGCCCCAGCCGACCGGCTTGCCGGTCAGGACGCCGGCCTCGTAGCGGTTGGTGATCCGCTTGTACTGGCCGAAGAGGTAGCCGATCTCGCGGCCGCCCACCCCGATGTCCCCGGCGGGCACGTCCGTGTGCTCGCCCAGGTGGCGGTACAGCTCCGTCATGAACGCCTGGCAGAAGCGCATGACCTCGCCGTCCGAGCGGCCCTTGGGGTCGAAGTCCGACCCGCCCTTGCCGCCGCCGATCGCCATGCCGGTCAGCGCGTTCTTGAAGATCTGCTCGAAGCCGAGGAACTTGACGATGCCCAGGTTGACGCTGGGATGGAAGCGCAGGCCTCCCTTGTAGGGCCCCAGCGCGCTGTTGAACTCCACCCTGAAACCGCGGTTGACCCGCACGGTGCCCTGGTCGTCCACCCACGGGACCCGGAACATGAGCTGCCGCTCGGGCTCGCAGAGCCGCTCCACGATCCGGGCCTCGGCGTACTCCGGGTGGGCCCGGAGCACGGGGCCTATGGCGTGCAGGACTTCGTGTGCCGCCTGGTGGAACTCCGTTTCGCCGGGGTCCCGTCGGCGGAGGGTGTCGTGGACGGCCTCGATGTGGGCGCTGACATCCATACGTGCGGTGTCTCCGTTCCGGTGCGGCCGGTCAGTCGGCCTGTGGCTCTTCCGCCGCCGCCCAGCCGATCAGGGCGCCGCGCAGTGCGGCCACCAGGCGGCCGGCGGCCTCGTCCTCGGTGCGGCCGCTCTTGATGAGGTCGAGGATGTCGCGCGGGTCGAACAGCGCGTTCCACAGGTAGAGGGCTTCGTCTCCGAGGTCCTCGAGGCCGAGTTCCTCGGTGGTCTGCCGCAGCGGTTCGGCGAGGGCTTCGGCCTGCGGCGTGAGGTAGCCGGTCCCTTCGCGCAGGCGCTCGAGATAGCCGCGGTGCGAGCGCATCTGGGCCATCGCGCCGCCGTGTTCGAGGACGAGGGAGACCCAGTGCCGGGACACCGCTTCGAGTTTCGCCATGCCGCGGGTGGTCTGCCGGGCGCTGAAGTCCTTCAGTTCGGAGCCCACTTGGGCACGGAAGGCGTGCAGCACCTCCTCGACGGAGGAGAAGTGGCGGTAGGCCGTCGCGGTGGACACCTCGGCGTGCTTGGCGATCTCGGCGAGGCTGACGGGCGTGGGCGAGTTCTCGAACAGTCGCGCGGCTGCCTTGATGAGGTGCCTGCGGTTGCGCTCGGTGTCACTGCGCATGGGTCGATTCCTCGTCGTGTACGGGACGGTGCTCATCGCAGGGCCGAAAGACCGGCGGCCAGGCGGCGGACACCCTCGGTGATGGACTGCGGGCTGGCAGCGTACGACAGCCTCAGGTGCCCCTCACCCCTCGCTCCGAACTCGCTCCCGGGCCGGACCGCGATGCCGTGCCGCGTGCGCAGCGCGGCCACGACCTCCACGGACGGCAGATCGATGTCGTAGCGCGGGAATTGGTAGAAGGCCCCTTCCGGTGCGCTGAGGGTGAGGCCCGGGATCGCGGCCAGTTCCCTGCGCATGATCTCGCCGCGCTCCTTGTAGGCGGCGCGCATCCGGGCGACGTCGTCGTCGCAGCTCTCCACCGCGACCAGCGCGGCGTCCTGGATGACGGTGTTGACGGAGCCGTTGAAGGTGTTGTGGATGCGTGCGGCCGCCTGGATGAGCGGCGACGGGCCCCAGAGGTAGCCGACGCGCCAGCCGGTCATCGCGTAGCTCTTGGAGAAGGTCTGGCAGTAGACGGTCCGGTCGCGCAGGCCGTCGACGGAGAGCGCCGAGGTGAAGGGGCGGCCGGTGTAGTCGAGGTCGGAGTACGCCTCGTCGGAGATGACGATGGTGGGGGTGCCGTCGAGCAGGGCGGCGAGCGCTTCGAGTTCCTCCCGGCTGTGCACGATGCCGGTCGGGTTGACGGGGTTGCAGAAGACGAAGAGCTTGGCGTCGGTGAGGGCGTCGGCGAGCCGGTCGAGGTCCCAGTGCAGGTCGGGGGCGAGCGGGACGGGGACGACGGTGCCGCCGGCCATGGCGACCAGGTCGCCGTAGAGGGAGTAGGTGGGGTCGGGGACGACGACCTTGTCGCCGGGGTCGACGAGGGACAGGATCGACGCGGCCAGCCCGGCGGTGCCGCCCTGGGTGATCAGGACGTCGGCGGCGGACGCCGGGGTCCCGGCGATGGCGGTCAGCTTCGCGGCGAGGGCCTCGCGCAGGGCCGGTTCGCCGAGCAGCGGGGAGTAGTGGGTGCGGCCGGCGCGCAGCGCGGCGTGGGCCGCCTCGGTCACCCGCTCGGGGGTGTCGAAGTCGGGTTCGCCCATCGCGAGGGAGACGAGGTCGGACCGGGACTGCGGCTGCTGCGTCCGGCGGGAGGCGGCCGCGATCCGGGCGACGGCGGCGGCGGTGCCGGACAGGGGCGGCTGCGTGGTGACGGTGGGCGGCATGCGCTCCTCCTGGAAACGGGGTGGTCAGGCCTGCGGTGCGGCGTCGGCGGGGGCGCCCGCCCGGCGGCTGATCTCGAGGTCGGCGGAGACGTCGCGCTGGCGGGTCGGGGCGACGACGATCTCCTGGAGGACGACGCGCTGGGGAAGCGCGACGGCCAGACGGATGGCCTCGGCCACGTCCTCGGGCTGCACCATGCCGGCGCGCTCCTCCGGCGCCGGGGGCCGGGCGCGGTTGTCGAGGATGGGGGTGTCCGCTTCGCCCGGCAGCACGGTGATCGCGCGCAGGCCCTGGTTGCGGAACGTGTTGTGCAGGAAGGTCATGAAGTTGCGTACGCCCGCCTTGGCCGCGCCGTAGGCGGCGCCGCCGAGCAGGTTGGGGTTGACGGCGGCGAGCGAGGAGACGGTGACGATGGTCCCGGCGCCGCGGTCGAGCATGTCGGGCAGGACGGCCTGGGTGAGCTGGAACACCGCGGTGAGGTTCACGTCGAGGACCTGGCGCCACTCGTCGTGCGGGAGCCACTGCGGGTTGAGCACCGACGAGGAGCTGCCCGCGTTGTTGACGAGGATGTCGACCGGGCCGAGTTCGCTCCGCACCCGGTCGAGGACGCGTGTCACGTCGTCCGCGCGGGTGATGTCCACGGCGAGGGCGAGAGCGGTCCCGCCTTCGGCGCGGATCGTGGCGGCGACCGAGTCGAGGGCCTCCTGTCTGCGGCCGAGCAGGACCACGGCGGCGCCGTCCCGGGCGAGCAGTCGCGCGGTCTCGAGCCCCATTCCGCTGCCGGCTCCTGTGATGAGCGCGATCGCGCCGGACGATGTCGTCACCGTTTCTCCTCCATCGGTGATATGAGATTCACCTTGCATGTGAGAATAGATTCTCAAATTGTCTGGGGCAAGGGCTGGGTCAGGATCCCGGGCGTGGATGCGGGCGAGGGCGCGGTGAACCCGAGGGCGCCGAATGCCTCGGCAGCCGCCCGTCCGAGCGCGCGGACCTCGGACTCGCGGTGCGCGAAGCGGCGCAGCGAGGTCTCGCGGTCGATCCAGCGGAACCTGAGTTCCCGCCCCGGCCCGGCCTGCCCGAGCAGGGGCAGGGACGCCCGTGCGGCGACCCCGACGATGGGATAGCCGGCGGTCAGGCTCCGGTAGCGGCCGAGGACGATCAGCTCGTCCGCGTGCGGGATCTGCAGCGCTCCGATGGGCACGCCGTGCGACACGATCTCGGTGTCGGTGTCCGGGTGGAGCACCGGTCCGTCGAGCCTGAGCCCGACGTGGTTGGAGCGCGGTGTGACGACATAGGTCGCCTCCTCGATCACCTCGCGGATCCCCGCGATCGTCCGCATGCCGGGGGTGGGGACGACGTCGACGACCCACGGTCCGTCGTCGAAGCGCGGGACGGGCACGGGGAGCCGGAACAGCTCCGCCTCGAACGGCCGGTGCCTGAATCCCCGGAACGCCGTCTCCAGCAGGACGCGCGAGCCGGGTGCGACGGCCTGCCCGAAGCCCATCCGGGCGTCCGGGGCGGCGCTGCCCAGCAGTGTTTCGGTGCTCAGCGTTCCGTTCACCGCCAGATAGGTGCGGGTCCCGCGGCTCATGTCCCCGCGGATCCGTACCTCGTGGCCCGCGGGGACGACCAGCGGCGACCAGCCGTCCGCCGGCGAGCCCGCGACGGTGACCTGGGCGGGCGCGCCGGTCACCGCGAGCAGCACGTCGGCGTCGGGCACGAGGGCCAGCTCGCCGCCCAGGTTCTCCAGCAGGGTCGCGCCGCGGGGGTTGCCCACGAGGAGATTGGCCACGGCCGCCGAGTGCTGGTCGGCCGCTCCCCCGGTGGGAACGCCACGCTGTTCCGTGCCGCTCCGGCCGAGGTCCTGGAACGTGGTGATCCATCCGGTGCTGGTGAAGTCGAGCGTCACGGTCGTCATACGGCCACCTCCGTCGGCAGCAGAAAGCCCTCGCCCAGCGCCTCGGCCTCGTCCCGGGTGACGGGGACGAAGCGCACGACGTCGCCGGTGCCGAACGACACGGGGTCCGGGCGGGAGATGTCGACGATGGTGTGCGGCGTACGCCCGACCACCCGCCAGCCGGTCGGGCCGGGGAACGGCTGGATGATCGCGTTGGTCCCGGCGATCATGACGGCGCCGGGGGCGACGTCCGTGCGCGGCTCGGCCCGCCGGCGCACCGGCCGGGGCACCTTGAGCCCGTCCATCATCGGGGC
>NZ_JBHUQX010000103.1:0-23693 GCF_042674225.1 Streptomyces sp. NPDC056948 | reverse complement strand
CCTCCCCCTCCTGGTCCCGCCCCGGGTCCGTCCTACCGGGGCAGCACCACGACATACGCGGCCGGTTCGCGGTCGGCCGCCGCCATCAGGGCCGTGCGGACCACCGTCGCCTGCTGTTCCACCGAGTCGCGGAGCTTCCTGGGCGTGATGTGGACGACCGTGATGCCGAGCCGCTCCAGGTGCTCGCGCTTGCGGGCGTACTCCGACCACTGCGCCTCGTCGTTCTGCCGGGGCGCCCGGGTGTCCAGCTCCAGGGCCACCGCCTGGTCCGGCCAGTACGCGTCCAGACCGCCGAGGTAGGGGCCGCCGGGCAGACGCAGGTCCACGTTCCACACCGGGTCGGGCAGTCCGTACTCGCGCACCATCCGGTACAGGCGGTCCTCCGCGATCGCCCGGCCCTCGGCCAGCAGGGAATCCACCGCGTCCACCACGTGCGGGCGGCTCAGCAGCCGGGCCTGGTTCAGCTCCCGGACCACCGCGGCCGGCTCGCAGTACCCGCCGCGCACCGCCTCCGTCATCAGCCGGCGCACCACGACGGCGTCCGCGAGGCCCGCCACCGCGTCGGCCAGCGCACGGGCGACGGGCGCTACGGGCAGGCCGGTGACCTGCTCGGGGACCGGCAGCGCGACACCCCGGACGATGCGCGCACAGCCCGTCGAGCGCAGCCGGCGCATCCGCGGGACCAGGACGTCGAGCGCGTCCAGGGACGGCAGCGGGGGAGTGGAGGAGAAGCCGTGCAGCGTCAGCGCGGCCAGGCCCGTGATCATCGCCTCGGGGTGGGCGGGGGCGCCGGAGCCGTCCGCGCCGGGCTGGGCGGGAACACCTGTGCCGCGCTCCCGTGCCGCGTACATCAGCACCGCGTGCAGCCGCTCCTCGCTGGTCGGCGGGCCCGGGTGGAGCAGGACGACGCCGGGGAGGAGCTGCTGCCAGGCGCCGCCCGAGGTGCACTGCTCGTTCACCTGGGCCGTCGGGACACCGTGCGCGCGGAGCTGCGCGACCGTCATCACCCGGAGTCGGCCGCGGCCGGACAGGTCGTGCAGGGGGCGGGGGGAGAGCGGGGTGTTGTGCGTCATGACCGGCAATTTCCCGCGCAGGGCCCGCCTTTTAACCCCTGTTACAGGCTCGTCGACACATACGGACAATCCGGCACTAAAGGACGGATGTTCGGATGCCGAAACCCCCTGGTCCGTTCGGGTGCGGACCAGGGGTTACGGCTGTGATTGCCTGTATTCCGTAACGGTGACGGAACCCTGAATCTCAGGCCAAAGGTGTCATGGCCCCGGCTATCCGGCCGCAGCGTCGCACGCCTGCCCCCGCAGGGCCCGCGCCAGATCGTCCCGGGCCTCCAGGACCAGCCGGCGCAGGGCCGGGGCCGCCTCCCGGTGGGACTCCAGCCAGGCGTCCGTGGCGTCGAGGGTCTCCTGGGACTGCTGGAGCGACGGGAACAGCCCCTGCACCACGTGCATCCCGATCTGGATCGACCGCTCGGCCCACACCCGCTCGATCGCCGCGAAGTACTTCGCCGTGTACGGCGCGAGCAACTCCCGCTGCGAGCCCTGCTCGAAGCCCGAGATGGTGGCCTCGACCATGGCGTTGGACAGCGCGTCCGACTCCACGACCTGCGCCCACGCCTGCGCCTTGACCGCCTCCGACGGGCGGGCGGCCAGACAGCGCACCTGGTGGCGCTTGCCGGAGGCGGTGTCGTCCCGGGCCAGCTCCTCGGCCAGCACCTTCTCGTCCACGACCCCGTGCGCGGCCAGCGGCTCCAGGAACACCCACCGCAGCTCCTGGTCCAGGTCGAGGCCCTCGACCGCCACCGCGCCCGTCAGCAGGTCCCGCAGCAGCTCGAAGTCGGCGTCGGCGGCGGCCACCCGGGCGAAGAAGCGCGCCCACGCGAGCTGGTGCTCGCTGCCCGGCCCGGCCGCGTACAGCTCGCGCCGCGCGCCCTCGGAGAGCAGCCGGCCGGCCGCCTCCCGCCGGGCGGGCGCCGCGTAGTGCGTGACCGCCGACTCGGCCCACGCGTGCAGCATCTGGAGCACGCCGATCTCGGACTCGCGCCCCGCGAACCGCAGCACCAGATCCACGAAGTCCCGCGCCGGGAGCAGCGCGTCCCGCGTCATGTTCCACAGCGCCGACCAGCACAGGGCCCGTGCCAGCGGATCGGTCACCGACCCCAGGTGTTCGCGCAGCGTCGCCAGCGAGGTCGCGTCGAAGCGGATCTTGCAGTACGTGAGGTCGTCGTCGTTGACCAGCACCAGGTCGGGGGCGTCGGCACCCGCCAGGTCCGCCACCACCGTCCGCGCGCCGTCGACGTCGGTCTCGGTGCGCGCGTACCGCTCGAGCGTGCCGCCGTCCGTCACCCGGTACAGGCCCACCGCCACCCGGTGCGGCCGCAGTTCCGGATGCGACTCTGCGGCCTCCTGCACCACCGCCAGCTCCTCGACGCGGCCCTCCGGGCTCAACAGCACCTGCGGGGTCAGCGAGTTCACCCCGGCCGTCTGGAGCCAGGACCGCGCCCACGCGCTCATGTCCCGGCCGCTGGTCTCCTCCAGCACCGACAGCAGATCGCCCAGGCGCGTGTTGCCGTACGCGTGCCGCTTGAAGTAGCGCCGGGCGCCCTCCAGGAACGCGTCCTGCCCGACGTACGCCACGAGCTGCTTCAGCACCGACGCGCCCTTGGCGTACGTGATGCCGTCGAAGTTCAGCTTGGCGTCCTGCAGATCGCGGATGTCCGCCGTGACCGGGTGCGTGGAGGGGAGCTGGTCGGCGCGGTAGGCCCACGCCTTGCGGCGGTTGGCGAAGGTGATCCAGCCGTTGACGAAGCGGGTCGCGCCGACGAGCGAGAACGCGCCCATGAAGTCCGCGAAGGACTCCTTCAGCCACAGGTCGTCCCACCACTCCATGGTGACCAGGTCGCCGAACCACATGTGCGCCATCTCGTGCAGGACGACATTGGCCCGGCCCTCGTAGGACGCCTGCGTCACCTTCCCGCGGAAGATGAACTCCTCCCGGAACGTCACCAGACCCGGGTTCTCCATCGCGCCCAGGTTGTACTCGGGCACGAACGCCTGGTCGTACTTCCCGAACGGATACGGGTAGTCGAAGTGGTCGTGGAAGAAGTCCAGGCCCTGCTTGGTGACCAGGAAGACGTCGTCGGAGTCGAAGTGGGGCGCGAGGCCCTTGCGGCACAGCGCGCCGAGGGGGATCTCCAGCGTCGTGCCGTCCGCGAACGTACGGGAGTAGCTGTCCGTCACGTAGTGGTAGGGGCCCGCCACCACACACGTGATGTACGTCGAGATCGGCTTGGTCTCGGCGAACCGCCAGACCCCGTCGCCGAGTTCACCGACGCCGTTGCTCCACACCGTCCAGCCCTCCGGCGCCCGCACCTCGAAGCGGAACGGGGCCTTGAGGTCGGGCTGCTCGAAGTTCGCGAAGACCCGGCGGGAGTCGGCCGGCTCGTACTGCGTGTACAGGTACACCTCGCCGTCCTCGGGGTCCACGAAGCGGTGCAGGCCCTCGCCGGTGCGGGAGTAGGCGCACTGGGCGTCGACGACCAGCTCGTTGTCGGCGGCCAGGTCCTCCAGGGTGATCCGGGAGCCGTCGAAGACCTCACCGGGGTCCAGATCACGGCCGTTGAGTGAGACGGCCGTCACACTCGGCGCGATCAGATCGGCGAAGCTGCTGGCCCCGGGCTCGTTGCAGCGGAAGCGGAGGGTGGTCACCGAGCGGAAGGTGCGGGGCCCGGCGCCGTCGTCCTCGCCGACCGCGGACCGCAGGTCGAGGGACACCTCGTACCCGTCGACGCTCAGCAGGGCGGCCCGCTCCCGGGCCTCGTCGCGGGACAGATTCTCACCGGGCACGGGCGGCACTCCTCATATCTCGTGGGGTACGGCTGAACAGCACCGATCCTGCCACGTGCACCTGACACCAGGGGCCGGGAATGACCGGAGCGAGCACCGGCGTTCCCGGAGGAAACAGTTTCCTCATGAGGAGAGACATGTCGGACAAGACCCCCGTCGACTTCTGGTTCGACCCGCTGTGCCCCTGGGCATGGATGACCTCCCGTTGGGTGCTGGAGGTGGAGAAGGTCAGGGACATCGAGGTCCGCTGGCATGTCATGAGCCTCGCCGTCCTCAACGAGCCCAAGCTGGACGAGCTGCCCGAGGAGTACCGCGAGCTGCTGGAGACCAAGGCCTGGGGCCCCGTCCGGGTCGTCATAGCCGCGCAGCAGGAGCACGGCGCCGAGGTGCTGGGCGACTTCTACACCGCGCTCGGCACTCGCATCCACAACCAGGGCGAGGGCCCCGGCAAGGAGACGGTCGCCGCCGCCCTGAAGGACGCCGGCCTGCCCGCGTCCCTCATCGAGAACTGGGACTCCACCCCCTACGAGGCCGAGCTGCGCGCCTCCCACAAGGAGGGCATCGACAAGGTCGGCCAGGATGTCGGCACCCCGGTCATCGCCGTGCCCGGCTCCGACGGCGAGCAGATCGCCTTCTTCGGCCCGGTCGTCACGCCCACCCCGCTGGGTGACGAGGCCGGCCGCCTCTGGGACGGCACCCTCGCCGTGGCCTCGGTCCCCGGCTTCTACGAGATCAAGCGCACGCGCACCAAGGGTCCCGACTTCTCCAACCTGTAGGGCTCACTCGGCGGGGACGGCCTGGATCTTGAGTTCCTCCGGGAGCAGGCCGTCCTCGCCGCGATTGAGGTAGCGCTGGTACCACCGGCAGCCGACAGCGGTGCAGCGCCAGTAGTCGTCCACGAAGTGACCGTCCCCCTTCACCGCCCGGACGGCCGCCCGCTCGGCAGGGTTGAACATCCGGAACTCCTGCATGGTGCCGCAGGTCCGGCACGCCCGGCTCACCGCCATCAGCCCCTCCTCGCCATCACCGCCAGGTCCGGGAAGTCGGTCACGACCGCGTCGACCCCCATGCGGTAGTACAGCGCGTACTCGGCGAACGCGTCCCCGAAATCGTTCGCTCCGCTTCCGCGCCGGAACTCCGCCGGCAGGAACTGGTTCTCCGCGCGGAAGGTGTACGGCCCGATCCGCAGCCCCGCCGCGTGCGCGTCCGCGACGAGGGAGCCGGCGGCGACCGACGACTTGTCCGGCCCGATCCAGTCCGCGTACTCCGCGATCTCCGCCAGGCCCGCCGGTGTCATCATCTCCTGGTAGGTCCTCCCGGGCAGGTCGTACGGCCCGCCCGTCGTCCCCAGCGCCTGCCACAGAGGCACCCCCAGACCCGTCATGCGCTTCAGGCTCGTCGGCTCGAAGGACTGCACGACGCACTCGCGCCGGCCGAGCCGGTTACGGCGGATCGCGGCCGCGAGCCTCGGCTCCAACGGCAGCCCGATGGACCGGAAGTACGTCGGATGCTTGGTCTCCGGGAAGACGGCGACGGTCCGGCCGTGGGTCCGCGACAGCCGCCGCGCCAGCTCCACGACCTCCTGGAAGGTCATCACCTCCTCACGGCCGTCGAAGACCGTGTTGCGGTTGCGGACCTGCGGCAGCCGCTCCACCGCCCGCAGCGTCTTCAGTTCGGCGAGGGTGAGGTCCTCCGTGAACCATCCCGTCACGGCACGGCCGTCGACCGTCTTCGTCGTACGGCGGTCCGCGAACTCGGGGCGGCGGGCCACGTCGGTCGTCTGGGAGATCTCGTTCTCGTGCCGGACGACGAGCACATGGTCCTTCGTCGGCACCAGGTCCGGTTCGATCCAGTCCGCGCCCGTCTGCACGGCGTACGTGTACGAGGCGGCCGTGTGCTCGGGGCGCCAGCCGGCCGCGCCGCGATGGCCGATGACCACCGGGCGGCGATCGGCGGGGGCCGCGTGCGCGGGTGCGGCAGCGACCACAGGGGCGGCGGCGGCCGCCGGGGTCGCGGCGGCCGCGAGCAGGAGAGATCGGCGTCTCAGATGCATCCAAGTCCCTCTCGTCATACGGGTGTTGTTCAGGTCCTCGCGCGGGTCCGTGCCTCGGCGAGCCGGTCCAGATGCTCCTCGTAGCCCTTCGCGTAGAACGCGGCCCGCCCCGGATCCGGCTCGACGACCTCCGTCGGCCGCGTCCACACCTCCGCCTCCAGCGGCACCCCGTACCGCTCGGCCGCCGCCAGTACCGCGCCCCGCGCACCCACCTCGCCCTCGACTACCCGCAGCGGCCGGCCGAGTACGTCGGCGAGCAGCCGCATCCAGGCGGGGCTGCGGGTGCCGCCGCCGCAGACGGCCAGGTTCCCGTCGAGGCCCGCCGCCTCCAGGCAGTGCCGGGCCGCGTACCCGATGCCCTCGCAGGTCGCGCGGACCAGATCGCCCCGGGTCGACTCCAGGGAGACACCGAGGAGTTCGGCCCGCAGCCGTGGCTCCACGAAGGGGGCGCGTTCACCGGAGGGCGCGAAGTAAGGGAGCACACGAACGCCGTTCGCGCCCGGCGGGGTCTCGTCCAGCAGGCCGTCCACCTCGTCGTGCCGCACCCCCGTCGTCGACAGCACCCAGTCCAGCGCCGCCGTGCCGACCATCGCGGGCATGGCACGCAGCCAGTGACCGGGCCGGTCCGTGGAGATGTACAGGCCCGCCGGCTCGCCGGTCAGGTCCAGCTCGGTCGTGGCGACCAGGCTGGCCAGACAGGTACCGACGATCAGCAGCCCGTCGCCCGGGGACGTCACCCCGGCGCCCAGCGCGCAGGCCGGCAGATCGTAGGGGCCGTTCGCGATCCGGGTGCCGGACGGCAGGCCCTCGCCCGACGCCTCGGCCGTCGCGACCGGGTCGCTCACCGGGGCGAGCAGGCCCCGGCGGTGTGTCAGCCCAAGCAGCTCGACGACCCGGTTGTCGTACGTCCGGGTCCGCGGGTCCAGGAAGGGCATCGAGGCGTCCGACACATCCGTCGTCGGACCGGCCCCCGTCAGCCGCTGGAACACCATGTCCTTGCAGTACAGAGCGGCCTTCGCGGCATCCAGCGCCTTCGGTTCGTTGCTGTCCAGCCAGGCCAGCAGCGGCCCCGGGCACCCGGGGAACATCGCGCTCCCCGTCCGCCGGAACACCGTCTCGAAGGTGCCGTCCGCGAGCCACCGGTCGACCAGTTCGTGTGCCCGCCCGTCCATCCAGGAGGCCGCCGGCCGCACGGGCCGCCCCTCGCCGTCGACCAGCCACACCCCGTCGCCCTGCCCGGTGAGCCCGGCCAGCTCGACCGGCTCCGGGACCCGTTCGGTGACCTCCCTCAGGACGGCCACGACCGCCCCGTACACCTCCTCCATGTCCTGCTCGACGACCCCGCCGTGCAGCGACAGGGCCACCGACCGGGATTCCACGGCCAGTTGGCGGCCCGACGCGTCGAAGGCCGCCGCCTTGACCATGGACGTGCCCACATCGATACCGACGTACATGCGGCTCTCCTCCCGGTCCTCAGGTCAGGCAGTGCGCGAGCGGCTCCCCGCGCACCCAGCGGCCCACCTCTTCGGCGGCGATCCGCGCGGCCTTCTCCGCCACCGCGCGCGACGCCCCGCCCAGGTGCGGGGTCAGCACCACGCGGTCACCCAGCCCCAGCAGCCGGGACTCCGCCGGCAACGGCTCCCGCTCGTAGGTGTCGAGCGCCGCCGCCGACAACCGCCCGCTCTCCAGCGCGTCGCACAGCGCGCCCTCGTCCAGCAGCGGGCCCCGGGCCACGTTCACCACCACCGCGCCGGGCGGCAGCAGCCCCAGCTCCCGGGCGCCGATCAACCCCCGGGTCTCGGGGGTGAGCCGGGCGTGCAGGGTGATCACCTGGGAGCCGCGCAGGAGTGCGTCGAGCGAGGCCACGCGCAGGCCGTGGATCTCCCCGTGCACATACGGGTCGTACACCATCACCCGCGCCCCGAACGCGCACAGCACCCGGGCGACCCGGCTGCCGACGGCCCCGTATCCGACCAGCCCGACGGGCAGGTCCTCCAGCTCCAGACCGCTCCGCTCGTACGTGTAGTACGTCGCGCCCTCCCAACTGCCCTGCCGGGCCAGCGGGTCATGGGCCTGCGGGATGCGGCGCAGGGCCGACAGCATCATGCCCACGGTGAACTCGGCCGTGGCGGCGGCGTTGCGGCCCGGCGCGAAGCACACCCGCACATCACGGTTCTTGGCCGCGTCCAGATTGACGTTGACCGGCCCGCCCCGGCACACCACGACCAGCCTCAGGTCCGGGCAGGCGGCGAGCACGCGCTCGGTGACCGGCCCCATCTGCGTGACCAGGACCTCCGCCCCGGCCAGCGCCTCGATCATCTCGTCCTCGGCGTCACTGGCCTCCTGCACCTCGGCGACCGGCCCGAACGGCTCCAGCGGCCACCCGAGTTTCACTTCCCTGACGTCCGCTCGCTCCACCTCGTGCTCCACCGCCCGCGTGATCAGCGACGGCAGGACGAAGTGGTCACCGGCGGCCACGACACGCACGTTCTCTTCGGAGGTCATCGCAGTGAGGCTCCCGTCTCGGCGTCGAAGACATGGGTGTGCTGGGGGTCGGCGGCGACCCGGACCCGCTCGTCGTGGGCGAGCCGTACCTCGGGGTCGGTGAGGACGACCAGATGCCGTTCGACCCCCTCGAGGGCGAGGGTCGCCAGGCCCGACTCCAGGAGCGGTTCGTGCGCGACGACCCGGGCGGGCAGGCCGCCTTCGGCGGTGAGCGAGACGTCCTCGGGGCGGATCCCGACCACCACCTCCCGCCCCCGCTCCACCGGCACGGGCAGCGCGATCCGCACCGAGCCGGAGAGACGGGCCTCGCCGTCGCCGGTGGCGATGCCGGGCAGCAGGGTGATCGCGGGCTCGCCGACGAAGTCCGCGACGAACACGTTGGCCGGGCTGTCGTAGATCTCGTACGGGGTGCCGAGCTGCTGGATCACGCCGTCCTTCATCACGGCGATCCGGTCGGCGAGCGAGAGGGCCTCCTCCTGGTCGTGGGTGACCAGGATCGTGGTGTGGCCCAGGTCCTTCTGGATGCGCTTGAGTTCACGGCGGGTGGTGTCGCGCTGGGCCGCGTCCAGATGGGACAGCGGTTCGTCGAGGAGCAGCACGTCCGGTTCGCGGATCAGGGCCCGGGCCAGGGAGACCCGCTGCTTCTGGCCGCTGGACAGCCCGGCCGGGCGGGCACCGAGGAGGCCGGTCAGGCCCACCCGCTCGGCGATCTCCTTCACCTTGCGGTCGACGTCGCCCCTGGAACCGCGGGCGGCCTTCTTGCGCGCCTTGAGCCCGAACGCCAGGTTCTCCGCGACCGACAGCGGCGGATACAGCGCGTAGTTCTCGAACGCGACCCCGATGTTCCGCCGCTGAGCCGGCCGTTCGACGACCGAGTCCCCGCCGACCAGGATGTCCCCGCCGGTCACCGACTCCAGCCCGGCGATCATCCGCAGGGTCGTCGACTTGCCGCAGCCCGACGGCCCGAGCAGCCCGAGCAACTCCCCGGAGCCGAGGTTCAGATCGATCCCGCGGACGGCGTCCACCGAAGGCCGCCCCCGTGACTGATACGTCTTGCGGAGTTCACGTAGCTCCAGTCCCGTCATGGCCGCCCTTCGTCGTGCAAACCTCGTAACGGACCTTGTGTTCGTCCAGATCCCGCAGTGCCTCCGGCGCCGCCCCGTCGTCCACCAGGAGCGTGTCGAAGCGGGACAGCGGGACGACCCGGTGCAGGGCGACCCGGCCGAGCTTGGTGTGGTCGATCAGCAGGACGTTCCGTGCCGCCGCGTCGAGCATCGCCCGCTTCACGGACACGATGTGCTGCTCCTGGTGGTAGGCGTAACCCCCGTGCACGGCCGACGTCGACGCGAAGCACACGTCCACACGTAGCTGCTCGACCGCCTCCACGCAGGACACCCCCAGGAAGGAGGAGTGCAGCGGGTCGTAGTCGCCGCCGAGCGCCATCAGGTGGATGCCCCGCTGGTCGGACAGCAGGTTGATCGCCTCCAGGAAGTTGGTGACGACCGTCAGCGGCGTGACCTCGCCCGTGCGCAGCCGCCTGGCTATCTCCAGGGTGGACGTGGAGTCGTCCAGCAGGATCGCCATGCCGGGCTCCACCATCCGCAGCGCCCGGTCGGCGACGGCGGCCTTCTCGGCCCGCATGGTCTTCAGCCGGTACTGCACGTTCGACTCGAAGACCCCGGACGGCTGCGCGGTCACCCCGCCCCGGGACTTCCGCACGATGCCCTGCCGTTCGAGTTCGTCGAGGTCGCGGTGGATGGTCATCAGGCTCACCCCGAACCGCTCGGCCAGCTCCGCCGCCGTCGCCGAGCCGTCGGCCAGCACCTGCTCGGCCATGGCGGCCTGCCGCGCCGCGGGCCCCTGCTGTCCACCACTGCTGCTGCTCATGACTGTGTCTCTATCCGTCGTCCCGGGCGCTCCGGCCGGTCGGCCTCGAACAGCAGCAGGTTCTCAGGCCGGACCGCGAGCCGTACGGGATCGTCCGCCCGAAGGCGTGCCGCGTCGGCCCGAGGGGCTACGAGCGACACCCGCTGCTCCCCGGTTCCGAGCCGGACGGTGACCTCGACGGACCGCCCGAGCACCTCGGTGACGTACACGGTCCCGGTGAGCTCGTGACCGTCGCCGTGCAGGGCGATGTCCCGGGGCCGCAGACCGACCAGGACGTCCGTGCCCGGCGCGGCCTGTGCCCGGACCGGCAGCTCGACCCCGCCGTCCGCCCGCACCCCGCTCTCCGTCACCACCGCGGGCAGCAGATTGATCCGGGGCCGTCCGAAGGCCCGCGCCACCTCCGTGTCGTACGGCGTGTACCAGATCTCCTCCCGGGTGCCCGTCTGCACGATCCGCCCCTGGCGGATGACCCCGATCCGGTCGCCGAGCGCCAGTGCCTCGACGGAGTCGTGCGTGACGTACAGCGTGGTGGTGTGCTGCACGGCCCCGATCGCCTTCAGCTCGGCCCGCATCTGCTGACGCAGCTTGGCGTCCAGATGGGAGAGCGGCTCGTCGAGCAGGAAGGCCCGGGCCGGCCGCACCAGCACCCGCCCGAGAGCGACCCGCTGCCGCTGGCCGTTGGACAACTGGCCCACCGGCCGGTCCAGCAGCCCGGAGATGCCGAGCAGCTCGGCGACCGCGCCGATCCGCTGCCGGGCCTCGTCGGCGGGCAGCCGGTGCCGGGGGGAGCGCAGCGGCGAGGCCAGGTTGTCGTAGGCCGAGCGGTGCGGGTAGAGGGCGTAGCTCTCGAAGCACATGGCCACGCCCCGGTCGTACGGCTCCACGCCCCGCATGTCCTTGCCGTCGAGCACGACCGTGCCGGAGTCGGGCTGTTCGAGCCCGGCGATGGTCTTGAGGGTCGTCGTCTTGCCGGCTCCGGAAGGGCCCAGCAGACAGAAGAACTCGCCTTCCCCGACCTCCAGTTCGAGCCCGTCGAGCGCGACGGTCTTGCCGTACGCCTTCCGTATCCCGCTCAGCGTGATCACGATTTCACCGCCCCGAACGACAGGCCCCGCACCAGATACCGCTGGATCGTCAGGGCCAGCAGCAGCGGCGGTACGACGGACACCAGCGCGGCGGCGGCCGTCAGGTTGTACTTGGGCCGGTCCCCGCCGAGGAAGGACAGCGCGCCCACGGTTACCGTCTGGGCCTCGTTGGAGGTGAGGATCAGCGGGAAGACGAAGTTGTTCCAGGCGAAGATGAAGGCCAGCAGCGACACGGCCGCGATGCCCGGCTTGACCAGCGGCAGGGCGACGCGGAAGAACGCCTGCTTGCGCGTGTAGCCGTCCAGCAGGGCCGCCTGCTCCAGCTCCGGTGTCAGATCGGCGAAGTAGGACCGCATGATCCACACGATCAGCGGCAGCGTGACCAGTTGCAGCACCCACACCATGCCGACGTACGTGTCGAACAGACCGAGCTTCTGGTACAGCACGAACAGCGGGATGATCACGGTGAGTTCGGGCGCGAAGCGGAACGACAGCAGCGTGAACATCAGGTTCTCGGAGCCCTTGAAGCGCCACCGCGCCGAGGCGTACGCCGCCGGCAGTCCCACCACCAGCGACAGCGCGACCGCCCCCACCGACACCACCAGGCTGTTGACGAAGAACCGCACGAACGGGATGCCCTCGCTGTCGCCGAGGACCGTCCGGTAGCCGTCGAGGGTGGGGGAGAAGGAGAAGTAGGTGGAGAAGAGCTGGTCGGTCGGCTTCAGCGACAGGATCACCATCCAGGCGATCGGGAACAGCGCGAAGACGAAGTAGAGGACGAGGGCGGTGTCGCACAGCCACCCCACCAGGCGTTTCCTCATGTGGTCACCTCCGCGGCCTTCCGCTGGATCTTCCCGAGATGCTTCACCAGCACCATCGCGGCCAGATACACCACGGCCCACAGCACGATCGTGTAGCTGATCCCGAAGGAGTACCGCTGGAAGCGGATGGCTTCGAGGTACGCCCGGATCTGGAGCACCACCGTCGAGTCACCCGGCCCGCCCTCCGTCAGGGCGTAGATGATGTCGAACACCTTCAGCGAGTCCATGAACCGGAAGATCACCGCGACCAGCACATACGGCCACAGCATCGGCAGCGTCAGCCGGCGGAACGTGTACCACCACCCCGCGCCGTCCACGGCCGCCGCCTCGAACGGGGAGGTGGGCAGCGACCGCAGACCGGCGAGGGCGAGGATCGCCACGAACGGGGTGTACACCCACACGTCCACGGCGATCGACGACAGCAGCGCGCCCGTCGGGGTGTCGGTCCACTGCACCCCGCCGAGACCGAAGGGCCTCAGCAGGTGGTTGACCACTCCGACGGACGGCTGGAGCATCAGCTTCCAGATGATCGCCGCGATCACCGGGGCGATCATCAGCGGCAGGATCAGGATCTTCTCCAGGACCCGGCCCAGCAGGGTCGAGCGGTGCAGCAGCAGGGCGACGGCCACCCCGAGCACGGTCTCGACGAAGGCCGCCCCGACCGCGTACAGCACCGTCACCCACGCCGAGTTCCAGAAGGCCTCCTGCGTGAAGACGGTCGAGTAGTTCTCGAACCGCACCATGTCCGGCTGCGGTTTGCTCGCCGAGAAGTCGAACAGCGTGTAGTACAGCCCGAGCCCGAAGGGGTACAGGATTCCGCAGGTCAGCAGCAGGGCCGGGACGATCAGGAGGTACGGGCGCAGGGCCAGGCGCATGCGCTAGCCCACCTTGTCGGCGAGGTCGTCCGCCAGCCCGTCCAGGACCGACTTCGCGCCCTTGCCGCCGTAGATCTCCTGGAGGGCCGCCGCCCAGCTCGTCGTCGCGTCGAAGAACTGCGCCTGCGGGGTGAACTGGATCTTCGTCTGGTCGACGACCGTCTCGAAGGTCTCAAGGAAGCCCGGCAGATGCCGCATCTTGTCCTTGTACGCGGCGTCGTCGGCGACCGACTTGCGCACCGGGTCGATGTGGTTGTGGGTGATCGCGCTCTTGCGCAGGTGCTCCTTGCCGGTCGCCCACTGCAGGAACAGCCAACTGGCGCTCTTCTTCTTACTCTTGGCGTTCATGCCGAGCGACCAGATCCACATGTTGGTGGCCAGCGACCCGTCCGGCCCCTTCGGCCCCGGGTGGAAGGCGATCTTCCCGGAGGCGGGGCTGGCGCCCTTCACCGCCTGGAAGTAGGCGGCCGTGTCGGCGTCGAACAGCATCCCGGCCTTCTTCGCGCCCAGGTCGCTGGAGCACTGGTACCAGGTGTACGACGTCCAGGACGGCGGCCCGCCCCGCTTGACCATCCGCGCCCAGTCCTCGGTGAAGGCGACGGCCTCGGGGCTGTTCATGGCGGGGGTGAGCTTCCCGCCGTCGACCGTGAAGTCCTTCAGCCCGTTGCGGGCGTACATCGTCATGAAGCCGGGGTGGATGGTGGCCCAGCTCCTGGATCCGCGTACGGCGATCCCGTACATCCCGTCGAAACCGGCGCCCGGCGCCTTGCGCTTGATGGTCCCGGCGAGTTCGGTCAGCTCGTCGAAGGACTCGGCGGGCTTCACACCCAGCTTCTTGAACAGTTCGGTGTTGTAGGCGACGACGTTGGTCTCCCAGCCCCACGGCAGCGCGTACTGCCCGCCCTGGCCGAGCGGCGCGCCCGCCTTCAGCGACCACTGGTCGGCCTGGAGCAGGTTGGGGAAGAAGTCCGCTTGGTCCCACTCGGCCCCCGTCGCCGAGGAGTTGCGCATCCAGGGGCCGAGATCCTCCAGCCAGTTCGGCGGCCCGTACTGCCACACCATGTACGCGCCCAGCATGAACACGTCGTAGGAGGCACGCCCGCTGGACAGGTCCACGGTGAGCTTGTCGAAGTAGTTGTCCTCGGGGAAGACGTCGTACTCGACCTTGATGCCGGTCTTCTCGGTGAAGGACTTCAGGTCGGCTATGAGGGCGTCCGTGTACGGGTGTTTGTTGAGCAGCGCCTTGACGGTGGTGCCCTTCTCCCGCTTCCAGTCGAAGGAACCGGTGATGTCGTCCGCGGCTGACCCGTCGCTCTTGCTGTCGTTCCCGCCGAACCCGGAGCCGCAGGCCGTGAGCAGCGGGGCCGCGGCAGCCCCGGCGGCGAGGGCGAGGAAGCGCCGGCGGTCGTGCGCGTGCGTGTCCATCCGTACCTCCACGTGGAGCCTGGTTAACACGTCGAGTCGACTCGTTAACAGAGGGTGGAACGGCTGAAGTTGGGCGTCAATCCCTCGCGCACGGGAAAATATCGGGGCACAGTGAGAAGTTCACAGATCCGGCTGCGACGGCGTGGGAGGTTCCGGATGGTGGACGAGGGTGCGGGCGAAGGCGCGGCCGAGGGCTGGCTGGGAGTCGACCTGGGCACGCAGAGCGTCCGCGTGCTGCTCGTCACCGCGGACGGCACGGTCCTCGGCAGCGGCGCGGCCCCCCTGGCCGGGCGGCGCGAGGGGGTGCGGCACGAGCAGGACCCGGAGCGCTGGTGGGAGGCGCTGTGCACGGCGTCGCGGACGGCACTCGGCTCCGCCCCGCCGGGCCTGCCGATCGGCGGACTCGCGGTGTGCGGCACGTCCGGCACGGTCCTGCTCACGGACGGCTCGGGCCGCCCGGTGAGCCCCGCGCTGATGTACGACGACGGGCGCGCGGCGGCGGAGGCGGCACGGGCCCGGGACGCGGGGCTCGCGGTGCAGGACACCTGGGCGCTGCCGAAGGCGTTGTGGCTGGTGGGGGAGTACGGCCCCGGCCTGCGGCTCGCCCACCAGCCCGACCTGATCGTCACCCGCCTCACCGGCGAACCGCCCCCGGCCGACTCCAGCCACGCCCTCAAGACGGGCTACGACCTCCACCGGGAGGCCTGGCCGGAGGCCGCCCTGGCCCAACTGGGCGTCCCCGACCGGCTGTTGCCCGACGTCGTACGCCCGGGCACCCGCCTCGGCGAGATCTGCGCGCAGGCCGCCGAGGCCACCGGCATCCCCGCAGGCACCCCGGTGCTCGCCGGCATGACCGACGGCTGCGCGGCGCAGATCGCCTCGGGCGCGCTGCGGCCCGGCTCCTGGAACTCGGTGCTCGGCACCACGCTCGTGCTCAAGGGAGCCGCCCGCGACCCGGTCCGGGACCCCACCGGAGTGGTCTACAACCACCGGGCCCCCGACGGCACCTGGCTGCCCGGCGGGGCGTCGAGCGTGGGCGCCGGGGCGCTCGCGGCACACTTCCCGGAGGCCGACCCGGCGGTCATGGACGAGCGGGCGGCGGCTTTCGAGCCGTCCCGTGCGGTCGCCTACCCGCTGGTGTCGCGGGGGGAGCGGTTCCCGTTCCGGGCGCCGGAGGCCATCGGGTTCGTCCTCGGCGACCCCGCGGACGACGCCGAGCTGTGGGCCGCGCTGCTCCAGGGCGTGGGCTTCGCGGAACGCCTGTGCCTGGACTATCTGCACCACCTCGGCGCCCCGCTCGACGGCCCGCTCACCTTCACGGGCGGCGGCGCCCGCAGCCCGTACTGGAACCAGCTTCGCACCGACATCCTCGGCCGCCCGGCCCGCATCCCGGAGCAGACGGAACCGGCCCTGGGAATGGCGGCGTTGGCCGCGTACGGGGTGTCGGGGGCCGAAGCACTCGCCGATGTCGCCGAGCGCATGGTCCGCGTCCGCACGGTGCTCGAACCCCGCGCCGAGCGCACGGCCCACTTCGCCGACCCGTACGCTCGGCTCGTGAACGCCCTGAAGGCACGCGGCTGGCTGCCCGCACCCGTCGCGGAACACGCCCGCATGCGTCTGCAGCCGGACACGGCAGAGTCATGACGGCGACCCCGACACCGTCTCGCGTCGGCGGTCCGCCGACCATGGTGTCGCTCCGTGCGGGCGCCCCGGCCGCCTCGTCCCCACCCCGCCCGGGCACCCCGGCGCCGCCCCGCATCGGTGGCCTGACCGGATGGCCGCCGCCCCCCATCGGCGGCCCGACCACGTACGAACGGACCGGACCATGACCACCACGACTCTCCTGCTGGCCCGCCACGGGCAGACCGTCTGGCACGCCGAGAACCGGTACGCCGGTGTCAGCGACATCGACCTCACCGACACCGGCCGGGCCCAGGCCGAGGCCCTCGGCCGGTGGGCCGCCGCCCACCCCGTCGACGCGATCTGGACCTCCCCGCTGTCCCGGGCCGGCGCCACCGCCGAGCCCGCCTGCCGCGCCCTGGGCCTCACCCCGCACCGCGAACCCGGCCTCATCGAATGCGACTTCGGGGTGGTGGAGGGCCGCACACTGGCCGAGTTCGAGGCGGAGGACCCGGAGTGGGCCGCGGCCTACCGGGCCGACCCGGTGGCCCACTCCTTCCCCGGCGCCGAGGATCCGCTGGCGGCAGCGGCCCGGGGAACCCGCGCCCTGCGGGACATCGCCGCCGAGCACCCCGGCGGACGCGTCCTGGTCGTCGCCCACAACACCCTGCTGCGGCTGGTGCTGTGCACGCTGCTGTCCATCCCGCCCCGGGAGTACCGCAGAGTGCTCCCGCGGTTGCGGAACGCGGCGCTCAGCGAACTGCGGATGAACTCCGACGGTTCCGCCGCACTCCTCTCACTCAATGTGCCCTGCGAGGCGGATGTGCCGTAGCACTATGGGCCCATGACGCAGATCGACACCTCGGTGCCGCACTCGGCCCGGATCTGGAACTACTGGCTGGGCGGCAAGGACAACTACCCGGTGGACGAGGCGGCCGGTGACGCCTACACCGCCGTGTTCCCCGGCATCGTCACCATCGCCCGCGGCAGCCGCGCCTTCCTCGGCCGCACCATCCGCCACCTCGTCCAGGAGGCGGGCGTACGGCAGTTCCTCGATGTCGGCACCGGCCTGCCGACCGTCGACAACACCCACGAGGTGGCCCAGCGCCTCGCCCCCGAGTCGCGTGTCGTCTACGTCGACAACGACCCCCTGGTCCTCGCGCACGCCCGCGCGCTGCTCACCTCCACGCCCGAGGGCGCGACGGCCTATGAGCCCATCAGCCTCTACGAGCCGGAGCGCATCATCGAGGCGGCCGGGAAGACACTCGACCTCACCCGCCCCACCGCCCTGATCCTCAGTGGCATCCTGGGCCACGTGGCCGACTACGACCAGGCCCGCGACCTCGTCCGCCGCCTGCTGGCCGGCCTGCCCGCCGGCAGCCATCTCTCCCTCAACGAGGGCTCCCGGGGCACCGACCCGGTGTACGAACGGGCCCAGGACGCCTACAACGAGACAGGCGCGGTCCCCTACTTCCTGCGGCCGGTCGAGCGGATCGAGGCCTTCTTCGAGGGCCTGGAGCTGGTGGAACCGGGCGTCGTCTCGGTACCGCTGTGGCACCCCGAGCCGGGCGCGTCCACGGAGGCGATCGGCCAGCACGGCGGGCTCGGCCGCAAGCCGTAGCCCGCACACGGGAAAGCCCCCGCGAGTCACGTCCTCGCGGGGGCTTCCTTCTTTCCGCCTGCCGCCGTGAAGGGTGAGAAGACGATCACGAGGCAGGACGCTTCATGCTGCGGGCGGCGGCCTCAGGGGGCCAGCAGCAGCACGTCCGCGCGGGACTTGGCGGCCTCGTAACGCCGGGCCACGTCCTGCCAGTTGACGACCTGCCACATCGCCTCGATGAAGTCGACCTTCTGGTTGCGGTACTGCAGGTAGAAGGCGTGCTCCCAGGCGTCGAACACGAGGATCGGGGTGGCGCCCTGGCCGGCATTGCCCTGGTGGTCGTAGACCTGCTCCACGATCAGCCGCCCGCTCAGCGGCTCGTAGGCGAGCACGCCCCAGCCCGAGCCCTGCGTGGTCGCGGAGGCCGTGGTGAGCTGCGCCTTGAACTTCGCGTAGGAACCGAAGGACTCGGTGATCGCGTCCGCGAGCTCACCCACACCGTCGGCGGCCAGCGGCTCCCCGCCACCGTCCTTCGGGCCGGTCATGTTCTGCCAGTAGATGCTGTGCAGGATGTGCCCGGAAAGGTGGAAGGCCAGGTTCTTCTCCAGCCCGTTGATCGCCCCCCACGTCTCCTTGTCCCGCGCCTCCGCAAGCTGCTCCAGCGTGTCGTTGGCACCCTTCACATAGGCCGCGTGGTGCTTGTCGTGGTGCAGCTCGATGATCTCGGGGCTGATCACGGGGGCGAGCGCGGAGTAGTCGTACGGGAGCTCGGGCAGCGTGTAGACGGGCAAGGCAAGACCCCTTCGAAACTCTTATTGCAATTAGCTTGCAAGTGCAGGCTAGCAGCATCAAGGCGGCAGGGGTGGGAGGGTCGCAAGCGTTGCGTGAACGCGTTCGGCAGAGCCCAGAGCGCGATCTACCATCGGTGTGTACGCGACAGGGGGATGCCGTGGGACCGGAGATGGCCGAGCTCGCCAGGACGGCGGGCACGACGATGGTGACGCTGATGGCCACCCAGGCCTGGGAGTCCACGCGCGAGGGGGTTCTCGCCCTGTGGCAGCGCTTCCAGCCCGACCGCGCCGACACCGTGGGCGGTGAACTCGAGGCCACCCGCGAGGATCTGCTTCTCGCCCGCGAGTCGGGAGACACCGACACCGAGGCCGAGCTCACCGCCGAGTGGCAGGCCAGGCTGCGCCGGCTCTTGGTCGCCCGCCCCGAGGTGGCCGACGAACTCCGCCGGATCCTCGCCGAGTTGAACCCCGAGCCCCCGCAGGCGCATACGACGGTGGACGTCCGGCTGCGCGCCGAGGTCTCCGGCAGCGGCCGGGTCTACCAGGCCGGACGCGACCAGCACATCACCGAGCGATGAGGGAACTCGGCGCCCGGGCCTCGGGCCAGGGACGGATCTTCCAGACCTCCGGCGACCAGTACATAGAGGAACACCATCATCACTACGACGCCGGTGCCGGCGGACCGCTCTTCGGACGCCAGGTCGTGCCCCCGGCGGGGGCCGGGCCGGCCGCTCCTGATTCCGTGCGGATGCCGCTCGTCGGCCGGGCGCCGGGCATCCTGCGCAACCGTGAAGAACTCCGCAGGGCGATCGGCGCGGCCGTCGCCGGACCCGGCGGCGAGGTCCACGTCGTGCACGGCATGGGCGGCTGCGGCAAGACCGCGCTGGCGCACTGGCTGTTCAACGAGGCGGTGCGCGAGCACGGCCGCGTCGGCTTCTGGGTCAACGCGTCCGAGCTGATGTCCCTGCGCGCCGGGATGCTGGCGGTGGCGGGCGACCGCGGTGCGGAGGCCGGCGAGCTCGCCGCCGCGGCAGCGGGCCGGCGCGCCGCCGCCGACCTGGTCTGGCACCATCTCGACCACTCCGCCGACTCCTGGCTTCTCGTCCTCGACAACGCCGACGACCCGGCGGTCCTGGAGGGCGGTGCGTGGCTCCGGTCCAGCGATCGCGGCACGGTACTGGTCACGACCCGGCACGCCACGTCGCCGCTGTGGCGAGGACCGGGCGTGCGCCGGCACGCGTTGGGTGTCCTGCCGTTGGAGGAGGCGGCCCAGGTGCTGTGCGACCTGGCGCCGGACGCGGGGGACCTGGAGTCCGCACGGAAGGTCGCCGAGCGCCTGGGACGGCTGCCGCTCGCGCTCACGCTGGCCGGGTCCCATCTCGGCCACCAACTTCTGGAGTCGTGGTCCATGGACGAGTACGACCGCAAGCTCGGTGAGGAGTCGACGGCGATCGTCGATCGGGGCGCGGCCGGGCACGGTGGCGGCCAGTCCCGTCAACTGGTGGGCCGAACCTGGCAGTTGTCGCTGGACGCGCTGGCGGACCAAGGGCTTCCCGAGGCGACGACGCTCTTGCGGCTGCTGTCGTTCCTGGCCGCGGATCCCCTGCCGTTGAGCGTGCTGGTACCGGTGGCCCGGGGCGAGGTGACGCTCGACGGCCTCGAACCCGCCCTGCGGGCAGAGCAGTTGGAGCCCGCGCTGAAGGGGCTGATCGACCACTCGCTGGCCGAGCTGGTCAGTGTGGACGGGGCACGCTGCGTGCGGGCACACGGGGTGCTGCTCGACAGCGTGGCCGGGGGAGTGCCGCAGGACCGGCGGGCGATCGTCGCGGACGCGGCGGCCTCGCTCCTGGAAGCCGCGCTGCCCGAACGGGGCTCCGACTCTCCCGAGACCCGGAGCCGGCTCGCGCTGCTGGCACCGCACGCGACGAGGCTGCTCGCGGTGGCCGCGGACGAACGGACCGCGTCCCTCGCGGTGCGGGTCCTGCGGCAGGTCTACGACGCGGGGGACTACGCGGCGGCGCTGGCCCTCGCGCCCACGGTCGTCGAAGCCGTCCGGGCCATCCTGGGCGCCGAACACAGACTGGTCCTGGACGCCCGGCACCTGCGGGGCACGGCGCTGTTCCGGATGGGACGGTTCGCCGAGGCCGAGGCGTCACACCGCGAGGTGCTGGAACGCCGCGAGACCTTGCTCGATGCCGATGATGTGGACACGCTCCACAGTTGTGCCGCGCTGTCCCAGTCGCTCGATCTGCTCGACCGGGACGAGGAGGCCGAGAAGTGGGGCAGGAGGGCGCTCGACGGCTACCGGCGGGTGCTGGGCGAGGAGAGCGCGGAGGCGCTGTTCATCTGGTGCGGGCTGATCGAGCTCCTGCCCCAGCTCGGCAAGGAAAGGGAGTTCGCGGAGGAGGGTTCCGCGCTCGTCGAGGCCGCCGAGCGTGCCCTGGGTCCGGACCATCCCACGACGGTGCTGGCCCGGCACGACTACGCCGGCGGCCTGTTCCAGTTCGGCCGCCATGAAGAGGCCGAACCCCTGGCGCGCCGGGTGCTGGCCGACCGGACCCGGCTCCAGGGCCCGGAGCATCCCCTGACCCTGGCGGCCACCTCCCTCACCGCCCGCATCGCCCACGGCCTGGGCAGGACCGACGAGGCCATCGGGATCATGAAGGAGTTGTCCGAACGCCGGGCGCGGGTGCTCGGCCACGAGCACCCGTTCGCCGCCCACGACCGGGCCTGGGTCGCCACCTGGCAGGCCGAGGCCCGGGGCTGATCAGCTCTTGGCGGCGCGGGCCTTCTGCCACGCGTATCCGACGGCCGCCAGCGCCAGCGTCATCGCGCCCGTGGAGTACAACTGCACCCGTGTGTCCGGCTCCCGGGCCATCAGGACGAACACCGCGGCCATGCCGGCCAGGGCGACCCACGTCAGCCACGGGAACGCCCACATCCGTACGACCAGCTTCTCCGGCGTCTCGCGCTCCAGGCGGCGGCGCAGCCGCAGTTGCGAGACGGCGATGAAGATCCAGACGACCAGGATCACCGCGCCGATCATGTTCAGCAGCCAGGCGAAGACGTCGTTCGGCCGCCAGTAGCTCAGCAGCACGCACAGGAACCCGAAGACGGAGGACGCCAGTACGGCGATCCGCGGCACCCCGCCCGAGACCCGGCCCAGCACCTTCGGGCCCTGGCCGCGCCCCACCAGCGAGTAGGCGATGCGCGAGGCGCCGTAGACGTTGGCGTTCATGGCGGACAGCAGGGCCACCAGCACGACCACGTTCATGAGCTGCCCGGCGCCAGGGATGCCCAGCTCGTCCAGGGCGGCGACGTACGGGCCCTTCTCGACGACCTCCTTGGAGTCCCACGGCACCAGGGTGACGATGACGGCCATCGAACCGACGTAGAACAGCGCGATGCGCCACATCGCCGTACGGACCGCGCTCGCCACGCCCTTGACGGGGTTCTCCGACTCGGCCGCCGCGATGGTGACCGTCTCCAGGCCGCCGTAGGCGAAGACCGAGGCGAGCAGGCCGATGACGAGGCCCTCACCGCCGTTCGGCATGAAGTCGGTGAGGTGGCTCGCGCCCGGCGAGTCCGTGCCGGGCAGGACGCCGGCGATCGCCAGGACGCCGAGCACCAGGAACAGGGTGATCGCGCCGACCTTCAAGGCCGCGAACCAGAACTCGAACTCGCCGAAGTTCTTCACGGCCGCGAGGTTCGTGCCGCAGAAGACGACCATGAACAGCGCCACCCACGCCCACTCCGGGGTGCCCGGCAGCCAGCCGCTGACGATCTTCGCGGCCCCGATGCCCTCCAGGCCGACGGCCGTACAGAGGAGGACCCAGAACGCCCACCCGGCGGTGAACCCGGCCCAGGGGCCGATCGCCCGCTCCGCGTGCGCCGAGAACGAACCCGACGAGGGATACGCGGCCGACATCTCGCCGAGCATCCGCATCACCAGCATCACGAGGAGACCGGAGAGGGCGTAGGCGACCACGATCGACGGACCGGCCGCGGCGATACCGGCACCGGAGCCGACGAACAGACCGGCGCCGATCACCCCGCCGAGGGCGATCATCGACAGGTGGCGCTGTTTCAGGCCATGGGAGAGGGAGGCGTCGTCCGTGCTGGGCGGCGTCCCGGTGGTGGTGCTGGGCATGGGCGCGGCTCGTCCAATGCGTGAGAGGCGAGATGAGGGCAAAAACGCCGCCAGTCTGGGCGGTCCCTTCACCCGGGAGGAGGCCTGTCCATCATGCGGACATGTGGAACGCACGCCGTGAGGCCTCGGGGACGGAGGGTGGACGCCCGTCGCGGAAGCCGAGGGCACCCGTCCTGGAGGGCATTTGGCGAAACCCTACAGTCCGCTTCACCGCCGAGTCGGTGACCGAAGCCTCGCTGCCAACGTGACCGGCGTCACGTCGCGCTCGGTGTAACGCCCACCTTTTGTCAGGAGCCAACCAACCGCGCCTTCGCGCCTTTGTCGAGCGCTGACGGTGATCAGGACGAGGGCGCTGGGATAGCGTCGCCGTGTTCCGACCGACCCTCACCCTCGCGGAGTCCCCATGAGCACCGCCGCCGTCCCCGCCCGCACCGGACAGGTCCTGGCCGACCTGCTCCCCTCTTCTCGTGTGAGGGACGCGGCTCTTGTGCTCGGCGGCGCCGCGCTCACCGGTCTCGCAGCCCAGCTCTCGGTGCCCGTGCCGGGCTCCCCGGTGCCGGTGACCGGCCAGACCTTCGCCGCGCTGCTCGTCGGCACGTCCCTCGGCGCCGGCCGCGGCCTCCTCGCGCTCGCGCTGTACGCCGTGGCGGGCGTCGCGGGCGTGCCGTGGTTCGCGCAGGGCACCTCGGGTGTCCTGCCCTCCTTCGGCTACATCCTCGGCATGATCCTCGCCGCCACCGTCGTGGGCGCCCTGGCCCGCCGCGGTGCCGACCGCTCGATGCTGCGCATGGCGGGCACGATGCTGGTGGGCGAGGCGATCATCTACGCCATCGGCGTGCCCTACCTGGCCCTCTCCACCGGCATGTCCGCCACCGCCGCGATCGCGGCCGGCCTCACGCCGTTCCTGATCGGCGACGCCCTGAAGGCGGCGCTGGCGATGGGGGCGCTGCCGACGGCCTGGAAGTTCGCCGACAAGCGCTGACGCGACGGTCGCGCACGAGAGGCTCGCCGGGAGGGGGTG
>NZ_JBHUQX010000102.1:0-23729 GCF_042674225.1 Streptomyces sp. NPDC056948 | reverse complement strand
CCACTTGGTGGCCCGGGGCTTAAAGCTCGTTGCTGCTTTGCTAAGCGCATCGGGGGGAACTGCGCGCTGCGGCTCGGGGGCGGGAGATGCGTACTCGCTGTACGCGCCGCCAAGCTCAGGCTGTCAGCAGGGGTGGGTTGTCAGGCGGAGGCCTGACGGGCCCGGTTGCGGGCGGCGCGGCGCTTCATGGCACGGCGCTCGTCCTCGCTGAGACCACCCCAGACGCCGGAGTCCTGGCCGGACTCGAGCGCCCACTGCAGACACTGCTCCATTACCGGGCAGCGACGGCAGACGGCCTTGGCTTCCTCGATCTGCAGCAGCGCAGGACCGGTGTTGCCGATGGGGAAGAAGAGCTCGGGGTCTTCCTCGCGGCAAACGGCGTTGTGACGCCAGTCCATGGCTGCTACCTCTCCTTGGTATTACGTGCAGGGCTTGCTTGTGAATGTGAACGCTTTCACGAATCCCTCAACAAGTGAAGGGCCGACAGCCAGGTTCCCTGGCGTGGGTCCTGTGTTTTGAAGGGGGATTCTGGTGACCAGTGGAGGCCGGTGTTGCGGGCCGTCTCGATCGCCACGTAGAGACTCGCAAACCTCAGCGGCGGATACAACCCCTTCTGGAAAGTTTTTTTTGATTCTTCGGTGTCGACTAGGTCACAGCCGTACTTCCATGGGGTGGATCCTGGCCTAAACGTTCGAGTGAAAGGACTTTAGCCAGTTCTGCTCACACAATCACACGCAGTGCACGGCGTACGCCTGTGAACGTCACGCTCGTTCGCAGGCCCAGGTGGTCACCGTCCATCTGGAGGGGGAGCGGCACCTTGGAATGCAAGGTGAACTCGGTCAAATCGTGCAGGGAAGTGGCGTGTTTGCCATGGGGTCCACGCTCGGGGGACGAAGTGAGCAACTGGGTCCCATACCGGGCAACAGCGGCGGTGGACAGACGGCTGAGACCGAAGAGATCGAGGCCGGTATCGAACGAGGCCTTAGGCGCCGCGTAGATCGGGCGATTCCCCAGAAACGTCCAGGGCGAGGTGTTCGAGACTATGGACAGCACCAGATCGGTGACCGGATCCTCGCCGGCCCGCTCCAGCGTGATCATGCCGTGCCGGCGGTTGGTTTCACCGAGGAGCTGACGCACGACCTGGCGTACGTAGAGAGCGTGTGTGGATTTCCGGCCGCGCTCGCGGTGCTGTTCCACCCGGCCGACCACACCGGCGTCGAAGCCGAGCCCCGCGTTGAAGGTGAACCAGCGGGACGGCACCGTCTCGTCCTCCGTGCCGGGCGTGCCCGAGGCCAGGCCCAGGCCGACGGTGCGTTCGCTGCCGTCGCGCAGGGCGTCCAGCAGCGCGCCGGTGGCCTCGACGGCGTCATTGGGCAGGCCGAGGGCGCGGGCGAAGACGTTGGTGGAGCCGCCCGGGACCACGGCCAGGCCGGGGAGGTGCCCCGGGGCGGGGCCGGCGTGCAGGAGGCCGTTGACCACTTCGTTGACCGTGCCGTCGCCGCCGAGGGCAACCACCAGGTCGATGTCCTCGCTGTCCGCCGCCTGCCGGCCCAGGTCGCGCGCGTGGCCGCGGTACTCGGTGGTGACCGCCTCCAGCTTCATCTCGCTGGCGAGCGCGTGGATCAGTACGTCGCGCGTGCGCGCGCTGGTGGTGGTTGCCGCCGGATTGACCACGAGAAGTGCACGCATGACTGGCAGCGTACCTACTGGGGGGTACCGGGCCCAGACCGAGGTAGGGATCAGGTAAGAGACCAGGTGTGAACCTCGCCCCTCGCGGGGCGAACGACGAGGGCTACTCTTCAGGGGTGAGCAGTGAGCAGACCCCCACCCCGGAAGCCACCGGCCCCCGCCCGCGACGTCTGACGTACGCCGCAATGCTGGCCGCTCTGGAGGGGCTCGCGCTGGTCGTCGGCGGCGTCTGGATACTGGTTCTCGGCCTCACGGGCGAGCCGGACGACCGGCAGCAGGCCGTGACCGGGGGTATCACGCTGGTCGTGCTCGCGCTGCTGCCGCTGCTCGCCGCACGCGGGCTGCTCGGCCGTCGGAGCTGGAGCCGCGGCCCTGCCGTCATCACCCAGCTCATGGCGCTGCCGGTGGCCTACAACCTGCTTCAGGCCGACAGCATGGCCATTCCGGCCGGGATCGCCCTCGCGGTCGTGGCCGTAGCGGCGCTCGTCCTGCTGGTGAACCCCGAGACGACCCGGGCCCTCGGGATTCGCGGGCCCGGCAGTCCCGGCAACGTGGAGAAGTAGCCGTCACTCCTCGACGAGGAGCTTCTCCCGTAGCTGCGCGAGTGTGCGCGCCAGCAGCCGGGAGACGTGCATCTGTGAGATGCCGACCTCCTGCGCGATCTGCGACTGGGTCATGTTGCCGAAGAACCGCAGCAGCAGGATCCGCTTCTCCCGCGGCGGGAGGTCCTCCAGCAGCGGCTTGAGGGACTCCCGGTACTCCACGCCCTCCAGCGCCTCGTCCTCGGCGCCGAGGGTGTCCGCGACCGCCGGGGACTCGTCGTCGGTGTCGGGGACGTCCAGGGACAGCGTGGAGTACGCGTTGGCGGACTCCAGGCCCTCCAGGACCTCCTCCTCCGAGATCGCCAGCTTCTCGGCGAGCTCGTGGACCGTGGGGGAGCGGCCGTGCAGCTGCGAGAGCTCGGCCGTGGCCGTGGTCAGCGCCAGGCGCAGCTCCTGCAGCCGGCGCGGGACGCGCACTGCCCAGCCCTTGTCGCGGAAGTGCCGCTTGATCTCGCCGACGACCGTCGGGGTCGCGTACGTGGAGAACTCCACGCCGCGATCCGGGTCGAAGCGGTCGACCGACTTGATCAGTCCGATCGTGGCGACCTGGGTGAGGTCGTCCAGCGGCTCGCCGCGGTTGCGGAAGCGGCGCGCGAGATGCTCGACGAGCGGCAGATGCATGCGGACCAGCTGGTTGCGCAGTTCCGCGTACTCCGGACTGCCGTCCCCCAGGGTGCGCAGTTTGAGGAACATGTCGCGCGCCCCGCTGCGGTCCGGAGAGCCGTGGTGCGCACCCTGTGTGTGGTGCGCGCGCGGCGCTTGATGCTCGGAGTCTCGCTCGTGCTCGCTCATCGTCCCGCCCGTCGCCCTTCCCCGAGCCCTCGCCTCCTCCGCCACTCTCGACTTCGCGTGAGTGGGAGGACCCCCTGGGACAGGGGATGCGGTGATCCCCCCGCCCGGAGGCGCGCTCCGCACGGCACCGTCTTGGTCCAGCCGCCCGCCGCCCGGGAGGACGGCCCCCGCGGAGTCGTCCTCAGGGTGCGGGCGGGCCTGCTCGGGGATGCCGTCGATGCCGTCCGCCATGCGCCGGGCCACGCTCGGACCGCTCGTGCCCGTGCCCTCGGCCGGCAGCTCTTGTGTGCTGCGCTCTTCGTCCCGCACCGGCCCGTCCTCGCTCCTCACGCCGGCCCGGGTCCCGCGCCGCGCTGTTTGTAGAGGCTGATCGAAACGGTTTTGTCCTTGTCCACGGCAGAGGAGACCTTGCCCGCGAGGGCGGACAGGACCGTCCAGGCGAAGGTGTCCCGCGAGGGGGCATGGCCGTCCGTGGTCGGCGCCGAGACAGTGACCTCGAGTGAGTCGTCGACGAGGCGGAATACACAGCTGAGCACCGAGCCGGGCACGGCCTGCTGAAGCAGGATCGCGCAGGCCTCGTCCACCGCGATGCGCAGGTCCTCGATCTCGTCGAGGGTGAAGTCCAAACGGGCCGCGAGACCGGCCGTGGCCGTACGCAGCACCGACAGGTAGGCACCCGCGGCCGGCAGCCGGACTTCCACGAAGTCCTGGGTCGCGGGCTCGCCTGCGATCTGGGACACCCTCACCTCCATGGTGGTACAAGCGTTTCAGGGCCGAGGGTCGCCCCCCGGGGTAACGCGATACGTGGTTCAGCGGTGACGCTATCGCGCTCTCGACGGTCCTGTCCCCGGGACCCCAACCCCTTGTCGTCACTCACAGTAAACCTGTGGATACGCTCCGTGTCTAGGGGTTGGGCGGGCCCAAATGGGAAGAGCGCGCGCCGGGTTGACGTACCCAGACGTCAGACGGTCGAACCGTCCGCCGCCGGGGTCTTGCCGAGTCACACCAGGACATGGTCTACGAAGCACCATCGCCAGGTCTCCCCGGGCTCGTGCGTCCGCATCACGGGATGACCGGACTCCTTGTGGTGCCCCGCCGCGTGCCGCCCCGGCGAGGAGTCGCAGCAGCCGACGTGACCGCAGCTGAGGCACAGCCGTAGTTGTACCGGATCCATGCCCTCGGCCAGGCACTCCGGACACGTCTCGCTGAGCGGGCCGGGTTCGGGGTGCGGCAGCGCGTCGGCGTGCGTGCACTGTTTCATGATTGCCAGGTTACGACGGTCGGGCGGAAGACCGCGCGAAAAAATGAGGGCGGGCGAGAACGATGGACGTGATGCCACTGCTGTTGCTGGTGGCGGGCAGTGCCGCGATCGCCGCGGCCGCGCGGCGCACCCCGGTGCCGGCGCCGCTGCTGCTGGTGGCGATCGGGCTGGCGGTCAGCTACGTCCCCGGAGTGCCCGACTACACGCTCGACCCGCACATCGTCCTGCCGCTCATCCTGCCCCCGCTGCTGCACACGGCCGCCACCGACAGCTCCTACCTCGACCTGCGGGCCCAGCTCAGGCCGGTCGCGATGCTGTCCGTCGGGTACGTGCTGTTCGCGACCTTCGTCGTCGGCTGGGCCCTGTACCTGATCGTGCCCGACCTGCCGCTGACCGCGGCCCTGGTCTTCGGCGCCGTCGTCGCGCCGCCGGACGCCGTGGCGGCGACGGCGGTGGCGCGCCGGGTCGGGCTGCCGTCCCGGATCACCACGATCCTCCAGGGCGAGTCCCTGCTGAACGACGCCACGGCGATCACCGCCTACCGGGTGGCCCTCGCGGCCGCCGTCGGAGAGAGCGCCACCTGGGCCGGGGGCATCGGCGAGTTCCTGCTCGCGGCGGTCGGCGGTGTCGTGGTCGGGCTGGTGCTGATGGCGCCGATCCACTGGCTGCGCACGCACGTGAAGGAGGCGCTGCTGCAGAACACGCTCTCCCTGCTGATCCCGTTCGTCGCCTACGCCGTCGCCGAGCAGGTGCACGCCTCCGGTGTCCTCGCGGTCGTGGTCGTCGCGCTCTACCTGGGACACCGCGCGTGGGAGGTCGACTTCGCCACGCGTCTCCAGGAGGAGGCGGTGTGGAAGATGGTGGCCTTCGTCCTGGAGTCGGCCGTGTTCGCGCTGATCGGACTGCAACTGCCGGTGGTCCTGAGGGGCCTCGGACAGTACGAGGGCGCCGAAGCCGCCTGGTACGCGCTCGCCGTCTTCCTGGTGGTCGTCGCGGCCCGGTTCGTCTGGGTGTATCCAGCGACCTTCCTGCCCCGGCTGCTGTCGGCACGGATCAGGGAGCGGGAGGAGAACCCGACCTGGAAGGGGCCGTTCATCATCGCGTGGGCCGGTATGCGGGGCGTGGTCTCGCTGGCCATCGCCTTCTCCATCCCCCTGACCATGCACGACGGCCAGGAACCCTTCCCGCACCGCAACCTGATCCTCTTCCTGACCTTCACGACGGTCATCGGCACCCTGGTCGTGCAGGGCCTGACCCTGCCTCCGCTGATCCGTCTGCTGAAGGTCCCCGGGCGGGACACCCAGGCCGAGACGCTTGCCGAGGCCAACGCCCAGGCGCAGGCCTCCCGGGCCGCCGAGCGCCGCCTGGACGAACTCCTCACCGACGAGCGCAACGCCCTGCCCGCCCCGCTCGCCGACCGGCTGCGCATCGTCCTGGAGCGCCGCCGCAACGCCGTCTGGGAGCGGCTCGGGCAGGCCAACCCGGTGACCGGGGAGTCCGTCGACGACACCTACCGGCGGCTGTCGCGGGAGATGATCAGCGCCGAGCGCGAGGTGTTCGTCAGGCTCCGGGACGCCCGGTACATCGACGACGAGATGCTGCGCACCCTGCTGCGCAGGCTGGACCTGGAGGAGGCGGCGGCCTTCCGGGAGGCGGCGTAGCGGCGGGAGGGCACGGAGGCGCTGCCGGGCATCAGGAGACGCTGCCGGCTGTCCGGAGACCCTGCAGCCGTCCGGAGACCCTGCCGGGGGTCACGGGAAGCGAGCCCGACCAGCCGGGAAGGGGCGGCCGGTGATGACGGCCGCCACCGTCGTCCCGCGCGGGAAGGCGCCTTCGTCGGCCAGGGTGACGAGGCCGTACAGCAGCTTGGCCACATACAGACGTTCGACGGGCAGGCCGTGACGGCGTTCGAAGTCCGCGGCGAAGGCGTCGAGCTCGTCGGGCACGCGCGCGTAGCCGCCGAAATGGAAGCGGTCGTCGAGGCTCCAGGTGCCGCGCGGGCCGCCGAAGGCCTGCCGCTGCAAGGCCTCGGTCTCGGCGGTCAGGAAGCCGCCCTTGAGGACCGGCACACCCACGGCGCGCTGCCCGGGAGCGAGACCGGCGGCCAGTCCCGCCAGTGTGCCGCCGGTGCCGCAGGCCACGGCCACGACATCGGCCCGGTCGCGCAACTCGGCGCCGAGGGCCCGGCAGCCGCGTACGGCCTCGGCGTTGCTGCCGCCCTCGGGGACGACGTACGCCTCCTCGGCGTCAGCCGCGCGCAGGATCCCAGCCAGGGCCCGCGGCTCCGACTTGCGGCGGTACGTCGCCCTGTCGGCGAAGTACAGCCGCATGCCGTCGGCCGCACACCGAGCGAGGGAGGGGTTGAGGGGGCGACCGGCCAGCTCGTCGCCGCGTACGACACCGACCGTGGGGATGCCGAGCAGCCGGCCGGCCGCGGCCGTGGCGCGCAGGTGGTTGGAGTAGGCACCGCCGAAGGTGACGACGGGACGGCCGTCCGCCGCCGCGAGATTCGGCGCCAGCTTGCGCCACTTGTTGCCGATCAGCTCCGGGTGGATCAGGTCGTCCCGCTTCAGCAGCAGCCGGACCCCCCGGCGCTCGAACCGGCCGTCGACGACTTCCCGCACCGGCGAGGGCAGCCGGGGGCGCAGGGCCGCGAGGCGGGGCGCGTCGGGGGAGTCGGGGCTGGTCACCCGGTAATTGTCGCCCGGGTGGGAGAGACCTGGCCTTCGGCCCGATCAGACGTCGGCCCGGAGCGCCCGGCCCGGCGGCGGTCACGCACGAACTCGATGAGGGACGGTCCGCCCCGCAGGCACCAGAGCGCGATCACCGGGTCGCAGATCGCGCAGCCCAGGGACGAGGTGTGGAGGAACGGGATGATCGGGTTGCCCTTGATGTGGTGGACGATGTCCCACGCCGTGTGCAGCAGCCAGCCGATGCCGATCCACGTCCACGACTCCAGACCGCGGAAGGCGACGTAGGTGACCAGCGCGGTGAAGGGGAACTCCCAGCCGCCCATGCCGCCGCCGCTGAGATACGCGGCACCGGCACCGGCGACCGTCACCGCGTTCAGGCGCCGCCGGTGCGGTTCGCGGACCAGGGACATCAACAGGGCGTAGAGGATGCCGATGCCGATCGGCGCGACGTACTGCATCGATGAAGCCGTTTCTGGAGCCGGGGAGGGAACGGCTCATCACGCTAGATCGGGCCCCGCCCGCTCCCCAGTGGCGTGAGCGACAGGTTTCCACGGGTTGTCGCCAGCCCGGAAAAAGCCTCCCTCTGCCCAGTGATACGAAGATCCATTCCCGCTCTTTCGGGTAATAGCACCGCGACGCTGTGTGAGGAAGGCTTGCCCCTGGACATCGATGCCCGAGGCGTATGGGCGTTGGGCATAACCGGGAGGGCAGTTCTCTATGTCGGTAGGCGAAGAGGTCCGCACGGAGGAGACCAAGCCGCAGCAGAGTCTCGGCACGGCGGCCGCGCGGAACCTGGCCACCACGACCAAGTCCGTGCCGCAGATGCAGGAGATCAGCTCCCGCTGGCTGCTGCGGACGCTGCCCTGGGTGGACATCCAGGGTGGTACGTACCGGGTGAACCGGCGGCTGACCTTCGCCGTCGGCGACGGCCGGATGACGTTCGTGAAGACCGGCGACCGCGTCGAGATCATCCCCGCGGAGCTGGGCGAACTGCCGGCGCTGCGGTCGTACGAGGACGAGGAGGTGCTCTCCGAGATCGCCCGCCGCTGCGAGCAGCGGGAGATCCGGGCGGGCGAGGTGATCGCCTCGTTCGGCGGCCAGTCCGACGAGGTGTACCTGCTGGCGCACGGCAGGGTGGAGAAGATCGGCACGGGCCCGTACGGGGACGACGAGTCCCTCGGCGTCCTCGCCGACGGCGCCTACTTCGGCGACGAGGCCCTGCTGGACGAGGACGCGATCTGGGAGTACACGGCCCGCGCGCTCACCGCGTGCACCGTGCTGGTGCTGCCCCGCCAGGCGTTCGAGCAGATCGCGGAGCGCTCGGACTCGCTGCGCGAACACCTGCAGCAGTGCCGCGCGATCCCGGAGCAGCGCTCCAACAAGTACGGCGAGAAGGAGATCGACCTCTCCTCCGGCCACTCCGGCGAGCCGGACATCCCGCACACCTTCGTCGACTACGAGGCCAGGCCCCGTGAGTACGAACTGAGCGTCGCCCAGACCGTGCTGCGCATGCACACGCGCGTGGCCGATCTCTACAACCAGCCCATGAACCAGACCGAGCAGCAGATCCGGCTGACGGTCGAGGCGCTGAAGGAGCGCCAGGAGCACGAGCTCGTCAACAACCGCGACTTCGGGCTCCTGCACAACTGCGAGTACGAGCAGCGGATCCAGCCGCACGACGGTGTGCCCGGCCCGGACGACCTGGACGAACTGCTCAGCAGGCGCCGCGGTACCAAACTGCTCCTCGCCCACCCGCGTGCCATCGCCGCGTTCGGCCGTGAGCTCAACAAGCGCGGGCTGGTGCCCGAGACCATCGACGTCGGCGGCAACCGCATCCCCACCTGGCGCGGTGTGCCGATCTACCCGTGCAACAAGATCCCGGTGACCGAGGCCCGTACGACGTCGATCATCGCCATGCGTACCGGCGAGGCCGACCAGGGTGTCATCGGCCTGCGGGCCTCCGGCATCCCGGACGAGATCGAGCCGAGCCTGTCGGTGCGCTTCATGGGCATCAACGAACAGGCCATCATCAAGTACCTGGTCACGGCCTACTACTCGGCCGCGGTCCTGGTACCGGACGCGCTCGGAGTCCTGGAGAACGTCGAGATCGGCCGCTGGCGGTGACGCTCCCGGTATGCCGGCCGTGTCCCCGCCCACTCGGGCGGGTACACCCTCGGGGTACGCGCCCAGCGGCAGCGGAAGCGCCACCGTCCGCTCACACTCCGAGGCGGTCCCATGGGTGAGTCCCTTACGGAGTTCAGGACGGAGACGCCGCTGCCCGCCCCTGGTGAGCAGAGATCCGCCCCTGATGAGCAGCGGTCCGCCCTTGGTGAGCAGCGAGGTGCCGAGCCCCGGCGTGCGCCCGGGGTGCCGGAAAGGCGGGGGTCCATCGGGACGCAGCGGGACGGCCGGCCCGCACCGGCCGAGGGGCACGAGGCGGTCCTGCTCCTGGACCGGGCCCGGTCGGAGGTCGACCCGGTGCTGCGGGCCGCGCTCGACTCGCTGCCCGGGCCGATGCGCCGGATCGCGCTCTACCACTTCGGCTGGGAGCGGGCGGACGGCACCCCGGCCGAGGGCGGCTCGGGCAAGGCGATCCGCCCCGGGCTCGTCCTCGCCGCGGCGGCCGCCCTCGGGGGGCCCGAGGCACGGGCGGGGGCGGTCCGGGCGGCCGCCGCGGTGGAGCTGGTGCACAACTTCACCTTGCTGCACGACGATGTGATGGACCGGGACACCACCCGTCGGCACCGGCCCACCGCGTGGACCGTGTTCGGAGACGCCGACGCGATCCTCGGCGGCGACGCGCTGCAGGCGCTGGCCCTGCGACTGCTCGCGACGGATCCGCACCCGGCTGCACAGGCCGCCGCGGCCCGGCTCGCGGACTGCGTGGTCGAACTGTGCGCGGGCCAGCACGCGGACACGGCCATGGAGCGATGCGCCCCCGGCGAGGTCACCCTCGAGGAGGTGCTCGCCATGGCGGAGGCCAAGACGGGCGCACTGCTGGGGAGCGCCTGCGCGATCGGGGGCCTGTACGCGGGGGCCGGGGACGGGGACGTGGCGGCGCTGGACGCGTTCGGCCGGGAGGCCGGGCTCGCCTTCCAGCTCATCGACGACGTCATCGGCATATGGGGCGACCCGCACCGCACCGGCAAGCCCGTCGGCGCGGACCTGGCCGCCCGCAAGAAGTCCCTGCCGGTCGTAGCGGCCTTCACGTCCGGGACGCCGGCGGCCGCCGAGCTCGCCGAACTGTACGCACGACCCTGCGAGAAGGAGGACCTGGACCACATCGCGCTGACCGTGGAGCGCGCGGGCGGCCGTGACTGGGCGCAGGGCCAGGCGGCCGACCGGATGGCGCGGGCGATGCAGCAACTGGCGCGCGCGGTGCCCGATCCGGAGGCGGCGGGCGGTCTGCTGGCCCTCGCCGAGTTCGTGACACGGCGCAGCAGTTGACAATCGGCAGCCAGTTGATGGCCGGCAGCGGTCGGCCATCGACAAGGGCCGGCGGCCGTCGGCAGAGGCTGACGGTCGGTGGCGGTCGACGGCCGGCAGCACAGCACGATCCTTCGGGCGACCGAAGGCAGGACCCCGGAGCGTCGGGGCCGTGCGGCTCCTGACCCCGCACGGCCTCCGGACTCCGGTCGGCGGGTCCCGCACTGCCCCACGGTGTGCGGGGCCCGCCCCCTTCACGCATCGCGCGATCGAGTTTGGACAGACGTTCGACTGAATTCCGCCAAGCTCCCGCCCCGCTCGCCCCGGACGGCCCTCAACCCCCCTACGATCAACGCCCGTCGGGACGAGCTAAGGGGCGGGACATGGGCGTGGCGATCCGTACGGCGGGCGAGGCGGACCGGGAGTCGGTCGTCCGGCTGCTGGACGAGGCGTTCCAGGACGACCCCGTGAGCGGCTGGGTCTTCCCCGGCACGGAGGACCGCCGCGAACATCACCCCGGACTCATGGCCGCTTTCACCGACATCGTGCTCGCGGCCGGGCGTATCGACGTCACCGAGGACGGCTCGGCCTGTGCGCTGTGGCTGTCCATACCGGCCGACGACCACGACGGTGACCCCGGGGACGACGACGGTCCGGCCCAGGTGCGGGCGGCCGTCGACCCGGACAACGAACGCATCGAGCTGATCGGCCGGCTGACGGCCACCATCCACCCCTCGGGGCGGGCCCATGAGTACCTGTGGATGATCGGCGTCGCCCCCGGCCGCCAGGGCGAGGGGCTCGGCACCGCGCTGATCGAGTCGGTCCTCGACCGTTGCGACCGCGAGGGGCTGTCCGCCTATCTGGAGGCGAGCAACGCCCGTAGCCGCAAGCTGTACGAGCGCCTCGGCTTCGAGGTCGCCGGTCCGGTCCTCGACCTCCCGGACGGCCCGGCCATGTGGCCGATGTGGCGCGAGCCACGCCCGCGCACGGGCTCCTAGATCCCGCCCTCCTGGCCCTGACCCTGGCCCTGAGCCTGCTCCGGGCCCTGGGCCTGGTCCTCCTCCGGCAGCACCGTCGCCACGATCCGCTCCACCAGTCCGTCCGGCACGCCCACCCCGGGCAGTACGCCCTCCAGGACGCCCGGCAGGGTCAGATGCTCCAGGAGCAGCCCGAGCATGGCCAGATACAGCACGGCGACGGACTCGTCGCCGCCGGGCAGTCCGGCGGTCCGGTGGAACTCCATCGCCTCTTCCAGATCGCCGCGCACCGACTCGGTGTAGGAGGCGAGCAGTTCGGGGCGCCGGGTGGCCTCCAGCCGTAGCTCCATGAGGGCCAGATAGCCCGTGCGGTCGCGGGTCGCGCGGGCCATCAGGTCGTGCATGAAGGCCGTGACCAGTGAGCGGTCCTTCGGGCGGGTCATCAGCTCGGCGACCACCGCAGGATCCGGCGCGAGCCGTATGTGCAGCCGGGTGTCGATCTGGCGCAGCAGGTCGGCGCGTCCGGTGAAGTAGTTGGAGGCGGTGCCCACGGGCACACCGGCCTCCGCGTCCACCGCGCGGAACGTCAGTCCGC
The DNA here is from genome assembly GCF_042674225.1 of Streptomyces sp. NPDC056948. Lineage (NCBI taxonomy): Bacteria > Bacillati > Actinomycetota > Actinomycetes > Kitasatosporales > Streptomycetaceae > Streptomyces > Streptomyces sp. NPDC056948. Next base: position 11,694 of record NZ_JBHUQX010000102.1, on the reverse strand, counting down.
GTGCCCCCTCCCGTGCGAGCACCTCGACACCGGCGTCGACGAGCGCGGCCCGGCGCTCGGGATTGCTGGCCATGCGGAGTCCCTTCTCCTACTTTCAACGGCTCGCGGATATCCGCTTGCAACCACTACAGAAGGAGTACTACAACTGAAGTCGTTGCATCGGCAGCCTACGAAAAGAGGCCGGCTTGCGAAAGCTCACGTACTTCATCGCTTGTTCCATCGACGGCTTCATCGGCGACCCGGGCGGCGACGCGGCGTCGATGTACCCCTTCGTCGACGAGGAGTTCTTCGCCTTCCTGAAGGCGGAGTATCCGGAGACCGTGGCGACCCAAGGCCGCCGGGCCCTCGGCATGGACGACCTGCCGAACCAGCGGTTCGACACCGTCGTCCAGGGCCGCGGCAGCTACGACATCGCCCTCAAGGAGGGCAACACGAGCCCCTATGCCCACCTGCGCGAGTACGTCGCCTCCGGCTCGCTGAAGGAGTCGCCCGACCCGAACGTCGAGATCATCGCGGACGACCTGGTCGGCAAGGTCCGCGAACTGAAGGCCGAGGACGGCGAGTTCGGCATCTACCTGTGCGGCGGCGCGAAAGTCGCGGGCGAACTGCTCGACGAGATCGACGAGCTCGTCATCAAGACCTATCCGCTGGTGTACGGCTCGGGCATGCCCATGTTCGGGGCCGGGTTCGCGATCTCGGAGTTCACCCTGGAGTCCGTGCGCACGTTCGGCAACGGCGTGCTGGTGCGCTCGTACAGCAGGAAGCGCTGAGCCTGCGACCGTCCTACTCTGAGGACATGGGCAGAGACGAACACGTCTGTCCGTCCTGCGGACAGCCAGTGGAAACAGTCGTCCGGCGCCACAAGACGCTGGGCACGTGGGTCCCCCTGTGGGTGGCGGGCCCCTGCCACAACCCCGAGTGCGGGGCCTACGACGCGGAGGGCGCCGAGAGTGCCCCCACCGTCGAGGACGCGCGGCCTGCCGAGGAAACCCGGCCCGACGCGGAGCCCCGGCCGGCCGAAGGCACCACCACACCCCCGACGACCCCGGCCGAAACGGCCCCCGGAGAAACCGTCTCGGAAAATTCCTGAGCTCGTGTCGAGAATCCCGGCCCGGCTCCGACGTCCCCTGTGAGAGCCGCCCGGAAGGGTGGTGAGAGCCGAAGGAGCGGACTGATGAAGTACCTGGTCATGGTGCAGGGCACACAGGCGGACTACGAGGCCATGCGCGGCAAGGCGTCAGCGGACTCGCCCGCCTGGAACGAGGACGAGCTGCAAGCCATGTTCGCCTACATGGGAGCCATCAACGACGATCTCTCCGAGACCGGGGAGTTCGTCGACGGGCAGGGCCTGGCCGAGCCGGCGCAGACCCGGCATGTCACCCTCGGTGACGACGGCAAGGCGGTGATCACCGACGGCCCGTACAGCGAGACCAAGGAGCTGCTGGCCGGCTACTGGGTCCTGGAGTGCGAGAGCCTGGAGCGGGTCACGGAGATCGCCGACCGCATCTCCCGCTGCCCCCAGCCGGCCGGTGCCCCCGACTACCCGGTCGTGATCCGCCCGATCATGGACGGCAGCGGGGACATCTGACGAGCCGGCCCGTGCGAGGCCGACGGACCCGCCGGTGAGGAACACACCCGAGGTCGAGGACCTGCTGCGCCGGAACGCGCCGCAGGTCCTCGGCGCGCTGGTCAGACGGTACGGGCACTTCGACGCAGCCGAGGACGCCGTACAGGAGGCGCTGCTCGCGGCGGCCGGGCAGTGGCCCTCGGCGGGCGTGCCCGGCAATCCGCGCGGCTGGCTGATCAAGGTGGCCTCGCGGCGGCTGACCGACGCCCTGCGCAGCGAGGAGGCCCGGCGGCAGCGCGAGGAGCGGGCGGCTGCGCTCGCGCCCCGCGACGCCTTCACCGCCCCGCCGCCGGGGGAACGGGCTCCCCGCGAGGACGACACCCTCTCGCTGCTCTTCCTGTGCTGCCATCCGGACCTCACCCCGCCCGCCCAGATCGCGCTCACGCTGCGTGCCGTCGGCGGCCTGACCACGGCGGAGATCGCCCGCGCGTATCTGGTCCCGGAGGCGACGATGGCGCAGCGCATCAGCCGGGCCAAGCAGAAGGTGCGGGGCGTGCGCTTCGGCCGCCCGGACCGCTGGGAGCAGCGGCTGCCGTCCGTTCTGCAGACCCTCTACCTGATCTTCAACGAGGGCTACACCGCCACCTCCGGCACCGCCCTGCAGCGCCCCGACCTGGCGGGCGAGGCCGTACGGCTGACCCGTACGGTCCACCGGCTGCTCCCCGACGACGGCGAAGTGGCCGGGCTGCTCGCGCTGATGCTGCTCACCGACGCCCGCCGTGATGCGCGCAGCGGACCGCGCGGAGAGCTGATCCCGCTCGACGAGCAGGACCGCGACCGCTGGGACAGGGCCGCCATCGAGGAGGGCGTCGCGCTGGTGACCCGGGCCCTGTCCCGGGGCAGGCCCGGGCCGTACCCATTGCGGGCCGCGATCGCCGCCGTACACGACGAGGCGCCTTCGCCCGAGGCGACGGACTGGGCCGAGATCCTGGGCCTGTACGACGTCCTCGTCGGTCTCGTCCCCGGGCCGGTCGAACGCCTCAACCGCGCGGTCGCCGTCGCCATGGTCCACGGCCCGCGCGCCGGCCTGAGCGAACTGGACGCCCTGTCAGGCACGTTGAAAGGCCACCGCCTGGACGCCGTACGAGGTCACCTGCTGGAGCGCGCGGGCGAGCCCGAAGCCGCCCGGGCCGCCTACGAGTCGGCGGCCGCCCAGACCCTCAGCCTGCCCGAGCAGCGCTATCTCCAGGCGCGGGCCGCGCGGTTGAGGGACTAGTACGCCCAGCGGACCCTCATGGGCGCGACCCGTGGCGGGGCCGGTCACGGCCACCTGCGTGAACCTTGACCAGCCTTTGCCTCGCCGTTCCCCGCGTATTGGTCTGCGCTTGTTTGCATTCAGGAATGGACCACATCACGTTCCTCGTGGCGGTCGTCATCGTCACGGCGCTCGCCTTCGACTTCACCAACGGATTCCACGACACGGCGAACGCGATGGCCACGTCCATCGCCACCGGCGCGCTGGCTCCCCGTACGGCGGTCCTGATCAGCGGTGTCCTCAACGTCGTCGGTGCCTTTCTCTCCACCGAGGTGGCCAAGACCATCTCGGGCGGCATCGTGGACGACACCCTCGTCAGCCCGGGAATGATCTTCGCTGGGCTGGTCGGGGCGATCCTGTGGAATTTGCTGACCTGGCTCGTCGGACTGCCCTCGAGCTCCTCGCACGCCCTGTTCGGCGGGCTGATCGGGGCCGTGTGGGTCGGGGCGGGCAGCCAGGGCGTCAACTTCGACAAGGTCGTCGAGAAGGTGCTCGTCCCGGCGGTGGCCTCGCCGCTCGTGGCCGGTGTCGCCGCGCTGATCGCCACCTACCTCGCCTACCGGCTCACCGACCGCGCCCGCAAGGACTCCGTCACCAAGGGCTTCCGGATCGGCCAGATCGCCTCCGCCTCGCTGGTCTCCCTCGCACACGGCACGAACGACGCGCAGAAGACCATGGGCGTCATCACCCTCACCCTGATCTCGGCCGGTGCGCTCGGCCACGACGCCGGCCCGCCCCTGTGGGTCATCGCCTCCGCGGGCCTGGCCATCGGCCTCGGCACCTACCTCGGCGGCTGGCGGATCATCCGCACGATGGGCAAGGGCCTGACCGAGATCCAGTCGCCGCAGGGCTTCGCCGCCGAGACCGCATCCACCACCGTCATCCTCACCTCCGCCCACCTCGGCTTCGCCCTGTCCACCACCCAGGTCGCCTCGGGCAGCATCCTCGGCGCGGGGCTCGGCCGCAGGCTCGCGGAGGTCCGCTGGGGCGTCGCGGGCCGGATGGTGATCGCCTGGATGGTCACCCTGCCCGCCGCCGCGCTGGTCGGCGGCCTGGCCGCGAGCGTCGTCCAGAACGGTGGCGACCTCGGTACGGCGGTCGTCGCGCTGGTCGGCGCGGCCCTGGCCGCGGGCATCGTGGCCGTCTCGCGCCGCAACCCGGTGCACGCGCACAACGTCAACGACGCGCACGAGGTCAGCATCCGCACCGAGCCGCCCGCCAAGGTCGGCACGGCAGCCTGAACGACGGGGAGTCGACATGCATCTGGACTGGACCGCACTCGGCCAGGTCGCCGCGGTGAGCGTCGGCGTCACCGTCGCCGTGGTCGTCGTGTTCGCCTTCGGCGTCCTCGGCCTCGCCCGGCTGAAGGGCGCCCGCGAACAGCCGGGCGGCGCCTCCGCCCTCGGCCTCACCCAGGCCGCCCTGTGCTTCCTCGCCTGCGCGGCCGTGGTGGCGTACGGGATCTACCTGATCGTGCCTCAATTCCACTGACCGCCGGCCACGACCGACCACCGCGTACGACGAAGGGGCCCGACCGGTACTCCCGGCCGGGCCCCTTCGGGTGGCCCATCGACTTCAGGCCTTCTTGGTCTCCCAGAAGATCTTGTCGATCTGGGCGATGTAGTCCAGAGCCTTCTGACCGGTCGCCGGGTCGGTCGAGCCCTTGGCGGCCGAGAGGGCCTTGAGGGCGTCGTTGACCAGCTGGTGCAGCTCCGGGTACTTCTCGAAGTGCGGCGGCTTGAAGTAGTCGCTCCAGAGCACCGAGACGTGGTGCTTCGCGAGCTCGGCGCGCTGCTCCTTGATGACGGTGGCGCGCGCCTGGAAGTGCGGGTCGTCGTTGCCGGCCATCTTCTCCTGGACAGCCTTGACCGACTCCGCCTCGATGCGGGCCTGGGCAGGGTCGTACACACCGCAGGGCAGGTCGCAGTGCGCACTGACCTTGACCTTGGGGGCAAACAGGCGGGAAAGCATGGAGCATTCCTTCCTCGTGATCGTCTTCTCACAGGGGACATTACTCCGTGGGGGACGGGTTTTCGCGGGTGCCCCCATGGGCTTAGGACAAAAGTCCGGGGTGAGACTGAGACTGGTGGAGGAAGAACCGGGGAGGTGCCGGGTGATGCCGGAGCTGTCGCAGGAGTCCGAGCGGGGGAGGTCGGCCGCGCCCTTCGGCGTCGCCGAGGTGACCGGGCCGTCCATGGTGCCCACGCTGTACCACGGGGACCGGCTCCTGGTGCACTACGGGACCCGGGTCAAGCCCGGTGACGTCGTCGTACTGAGGCATCCCTTCCAGCAGGACCTGCTCGTCGTGAAGCGGGTCGCCCAGCGGCGCGAGAGCGGCTGGTGGGTGCTCGGGGACAACGCGTACGCCGGTGGTGACAGCACCGACTACGGCGTTGTACCGGACGACCTGGTGCTGGGGCGGGTCCGGTTCCGTTACCGGCCGCGCGGGGCCGGACGTTCGCCGTGGGCGCTGCTCGGCTGGGTGCTGTCGGCCGCCAGGCCCGTGTTCTCGGGCAGGTCGGGCAGGGCGGCTTCGCGGCGTTTGCGGGCGCGGTAGGCCGCCACGTTGGCGCGGGTCGCACAGCGGTCGGAGCAGTAGCGCCGGGAGCGGTTCGTGGAGGTGTCCAGGTAGGCGTTGCGGCAGGGCGCGGCCTCGCACAGGCCGAGCCGGTCCACGCCGTACTCGGTCAGGTGGAACGCCAGGCCCATCGCCGCGATCGCCGCGTAGCCCGCGGTGGCGTTGGACGGGTGGTCCGCCAGGTGCATGTGCCACAGGGGGCGGCCGTCGTCGTCGCGGAAGTCGTGCCCGGAGATCTGCGGGCTCACCGGGAACTCCAGCAGCAGTGAGTTCAGCAGATCGACGGCCAGGGTCTCGTCGCCCGTGTCGGCCGCCTCGAAGACCGCGCGCAGCCGGGCCCGGATCGAGCGGAACCGCGTCACGTCCGAGTCGGTGGCGCGGCGGGCCGCCGACTGGCTGGCGCCGAACAGGTCGCGGACGGCCTCGACCGACGTCAGCGTGTCCTTGCCCCGGACCGGTTCCTCGGTGTTGACGAGGCGCACGGCATAGTCCGAGTAATAGGCCAGTTCCACTTGTAGTCCTTACGGAGGAGCTTTATTGTCGTGAGCGCGCACTTGTAACAGCTGATGGTGCTTCCAGGGTATTACGAGGGAGGGGCTCGATGACGGACTCCGACACCACTACGGCCACCACCGACTGGCGCGCCTGGCAGGAGAGCTGGGACCGGCAGCAGGAGTGGTACCTGCCCGACCGCGAGCAGCGGTTCGGGATCATGCTTGACATGGTCGAGGCCCTGGTGGGCACCGCCCCGCGCGTGCTCGACCTCGCCTGCGGCACGGGCAGCATCACCGCCCGGCTGCTCGCCCGGTTCCCCGAGGCCACCAGCACCGGCGTCGACCTCGACCCGGCGCTCCTCGCCATCGCCGAGGGCACCTTCGCGGGCGACGACCGGGTCGGCCTCGTCACCGCCGACCTCAAGGACCCCGACTGGCCGGCGAAGCTGCCGTACGACTCGTACGACGCCGTCCTGACCGCGACGGCCCTGCACTGGCTGCACCGGGAACCCCTCGCGGACCTCTACGGCCAGGTCGCGGGACTCGTCCGCGACGGCGGTGTCTTCATGAACGCGGATCACATGATCGACGAGTCGACGCCCCGGATCAACGCAGCAGAGCAGGCACAGCGGCACGCCCGTATGGATCAGGCCAAGCGGGACGGCATCCTCGACTGGTCCGAATGGTGGCAGCTCGCCGCCAAGGACCCGGTCCTCGCGGGGCCCACGGCCCGGCGCTACGAGATCTACGGCGAACACGCCGACGGCGACATGCCCTCGGGGGCCTGGCACGCGCGCGTGCTGCGCGAGAAGGGATTCGGGGAGGCCAGGTCGGTGTGGTGCTCGCCCTCGGACACCCTGTTGCTCGCCCTGAAGTAACCGGGCGCAGACGAGCGAAGGGGGCGGTACGGAGATCCGTACCGCCCCCTCGGTGTTCGTACCGTCAGAGCACCTTGGACAGGAACGACTTCGTCCGCTCGTGCTGCGGGTTCGTCAGCACCTCGCGCGGGTGACCGGATTCGACCACCACTCCGCCGTCCATGAAGACCAGGCTGTCGCCCACCTCGCGGGCGAAGCCCATCTCGTGGGTGACGACGATCATCGTCATGCCCGACTCGGCGAGGTCGCGCATGACGTCCAGGACGTCACCGACCAGCTCCGGGTCGAGCGCCGAGGTCGGCTCGTCGAACAGCATCAGCTTCGGGTCCATGGCGAGGGCCCGTGCGATGGCGACGCGCTGCTGCTGGCCGCCGGAGAGCTGCGAGGGGTAGCTGCCCGCCTTGTCGGCCAGCCCCACCCGGTCCAGGAGCTCCTGGGCGCGCTTGCGGGCCTGGCTCCTGCTCACACCCCTGACCTGGACCGGTGCCTCCATGACGTTCTCGACGGCCGTCATGTGCGGGAACAGGTTGAAGCGCTGGAAGACCATGCCGATGTCCCGGCGCTTGACCGCGACCTCGCTGTCCTTCAGCTCGAAGAGCTTGTCGCCCTTCTGGCGGTAGCCGACCAGCTCGCCGTCCACGTACAGGCGGCCGGCGTTGATCTTCTCGAGGTGGTTGATGCACCTGAGGAAGGTCGACTTGCCGGAGCCGGAGGGGCCGATGAGGCAGAACACCTCGCCGGACTTCACCTCCAGGTCGATGCCCTTGAGGACCTCTACGGGGCCGAAGGACTTGTGGACGCCCTCGGCCTTGACCATGGCGGTCATGCGGTGCCTCCCGTCGGCTTGGAGCGGCTGGAGAGGGACAGCACGTTCGCCTTGATCTTCTGGAACGGGGTGGCCGGGAGGGACCGGCTCGAACCACGCGCGTAGTACCGCTCCAGGTAGTACTGGCCCACGCTGAAGACCGAGGTCAGCAGCAGGTACCAGGCCGCCGCCAGGAACAGCATCTCGGCGGGGGCACCGGAGGTCTGGCCGATGTCCTGAGCGGCGCGGAGCAGCTCGGGATACTGGACGACCGAGACCAGCGAGGTCGTCTTCAGCATGTTGATGACCTCGTTGCCCGTCGGCGGCACGATCACGCGCATCGCCTGCGGGATGACGATCCGGCGCAGCGTCTTCGCGTGGCTCATGCCCAGCGCGTGCGACGCCTCCGTCTGGCCCTCGTCGACCGAGAGCAGACCGGCACGGCAGATCTCCGCCATGTAGGCGGCCTCGTTGAGGCCGAGGCCCAGCAGCGCCGTCAGGAACGGGGTCATGAAGTCCGACCACTCGTCCTTGTAGAACGGCCCGAGGTTGATGTACTCGAAGACCAGGCCCAGGTTGAACCAGACGATCAGCTGCACCAGGACCGGGGTGCCGCGGAAGAACCAGATGTAGAACCACGCGATCGACGAGGTCACCGGGTTCTTCGACAGGCGCATCACGGCCAGCAGGACGCCGCCGACGATGCCGATCGCCATGGACAGGACGGTCAGCAGGAGCGTTTTGCCTACGCCGTCCAGGATGCGGTCGTCGAAGAAGTAGTCCGGGATCGCACCCCAGTTGATCTTGCCCTGGGAGAACGCGTAGACGATGCCGCCCAGCAGGGCGAGAGCGACGACGGCGGAGACGTACCGCCCGTAGTGCCGGACCGGGATGGCCTTGATGGCCTCCGGTCCGGCCGGGGGCGTGTCGGCCGGCGTCTTGTCGATGTCAACAGTCACGGGTGTTGCCTTTCAGTGCCGCTAGGGCGCGGTCACTTGCCGCCGTTGATGGTGGCTTCCTGCACGGAGCCGTCCGTGACGCCCCACTTCTTCATGATCTTCTCGTACTCACCGTTCTTGATGATCGCCTCCAGAGCGGCCTTGAGGGCGTCACGGAGCTGCGTCTGGTTCTTGGCGACCGCGATGCCGTACGGAGCGGCCTCGACCTGCTCGCCGACCAGCTCGAAGTCCTTGCCGCCGCCGGAGGTCTTCACCGCGTACGCGGCGACCGGGAAGTCGGACGAGCCGGCGGCCGCGCCGCCCGCGCGCAGACGCGTCTGGGCCTGCTGGTCGTTGTCGAAGGCCTCGATCGCGATCTTCTTGCCGGCCGGGCACTTCTTCGACTCGGCCTTGGCGAGGTCCTCGGAGACCGTGCCGCGCTGGAGCACGATCTTCTTGCCGCACAGGTCGGACCAGGTCTTGATGCCCTGGTCGTCGCCCTTCTTGGTGTAGATCGAGACACCGGCGGTGAAGTAGTCCACGAAGTCGACGCCCTCACCGACCTTCTTGCCGGTGTCGGAGTCGATGCCCTCCTGGCGGTCCTTGGTGTCGGTCATCGCGGACATGGCGATGTCGTACCGCTTGGAGCGCAGACCCGTGATCAGCGTGTCGAAGGTGCCGTTCTCGAACTGGAAGTCGACCCCGAGCTGCTTGCCCATGGCCGCGGCGACGTCCGGGTCCATGCCGACCGTCTGGCCCGAGCCGTCCTTGAACTCGACAGGGGCGTACGCGATGTCGGAACCGACCTTGATGACGCCCTTGTCGCGGATGGACTGCGGCAGCTTGCCGGCGAGCGGGGCGCTAGCCGCCGTGTCGCTCTCGGAGCCGTTGTCCTTGGTCTGGTCACCGCATCCGGTGAGCATCAGCGCGCCTGCGACCGCGATCGCACCGACCGCTGCTAGCCGGGAGTGCGCGGCGGTCGTACGACGGGTGGAGCTTGCGGTCATGGTGGGTTCCTCCGGCGGATGGGTGGAGTTGCCGATGGGGCGGGGTGCCGCCGAGGGTTTCGGCAGGCGGGGCGCCGCCGATGGATTCGGCGGAGCCGTGGACTGCCGACGGTGCCGGCAGATCCGAGGGTCGACGAGAGCACACGTCTTCGAGTGTCGCGACCTCGTGTGATTACGGCATCTTGCCATTCGGACTGCGGCATTCTGGGCGCCATCCATGTCAAAATCGGATAACGGGCGACCCCCGAACCGCACCACTCCGGTACATCACGGCCGGACCTTCTGTTGGAATCTTTCCTTCCGGCCGGAAGATCTTCGGCGAATCCCGGGATTTCGGTACGGGGGCCGTGGGCTTCGCCGACGCTTGAGCGGTTGCCGCTGGTTTGTCCAGACCTTGTCCTGGTTTTGGTCGAAGAGTCGGGGCACCCGCATGTGACCTTCGCGTTATGGACTCGTCGTCGGTGCCGTCCGTCCGGTAAGAAGGGTGTTTACACCCCTCATCCGGGGCTCAGGGCGCGTGTGCGGCGCGCCCGTCGCGTATGCGCCCGTACGTAACACGTACACAGCACGACCATGGCCCTACGCGGTGCCCGCCCACCCCTCACCAGGAGTGGCCACCCTCAGACCAATGAAGATTTAAGGGGTAAAACGAAGTGGCAGCGGAGATCGTCAATCCTCGCAGCGGAAGCACGACGGACCATACGGGTCACGAGGGCGGTGCGGAGCCCCTCGACTCCTTCGACCCGGCGTTCGCATTGCATCGCGGCGGCAAAATGGCCGTGCAGGCCACGGTGCCGGTCCGTGACAAGGACGACCTGTCCCTGGCGTACACGCCCGGCGTCGCGAAGGTGTGCAGCGCGATCGCGGAGCAGCCGGACCTCGTCCACGATTACACGTGGAAGTCGTCGGTCGTCGCCGTCGTGACGGACGGTACGGCCGTGCTGGGACTCGGTGACATCGGGCCCGAGGCCTCCCTCCCGGTGATGGAGGGCAAGGCGATTCTGTTCAAGCAGTTCGGGGGCGTGGACGCGGTTCCGATCGCGCTGAACTGCACGGACGTCGACGAGATCGTCGAGACCGTGGTGCGGCTCGCGCCGTCGTTCGGTGGGGTCAATCTGGAGGACATCTCGGCGCCCCGGTGCTTCGAGATCGAGCGGAAGCTGCAGGAGCGGCTGGACATTCCGGTCTTCCATGACGACCAGCACGGTACGGCGGTGGTGACGCTGGCGGCCCTGCGGAACGCTGCGCGGCTGAGCAAGAGGTCGTTGGGGGAGCTGCGGGCTGTCATCTCCGGGGCGGGGGCGGCGGGTGTCGCCATCGCGCGGATGCTGGTCGAGGCCGGGATCGGGGATGTCGCGGTGGCCGACCGCAAGGGTGTCGTGTCGGCGGACCGGGACGACCTCACGGCGGTGAAGCAGGAGCTGGCCGGGTTCACGAACAAGGCGGGGATCAGCGGGTCGCTGGAGGCTGCGCTGGACGGGGCCGATGTGTTCATCGGGGTGTCCGGTGGGACGGTGTCGGAGGCCGCGGTTTCCTCTATGGCCGAGGGTGCGTTTGTGTTCGCCATGGCGAACCCGAACCCTGAGGTGCACCCGGAGGTCGCGCACAAGTACGCGTCCGTGGTTGCTACCGGGCGGTCGGACTTCCCGAACCAGATCAACAACGTGCTGGCGTTTCCGGGGATCTTCGCGGGGGCGCTGCAGGTGCGGGCCTCTCGGATCACCGAGGGGATGAAGCTGGCGGCGGCCGAGGCGCTGGCGTCGGTGGTCGGGGACGACCTCGCTGCCGATTACGTCATCCCGTCGCCGTTCGACGAGCGGGTCGCGCCGGCCGTGACGGCGGCTGTGGCTGCGGCTGCGCGGGCTGAGGGTGTGGCTCGGCGGTGACGCTGCCGTGATGTGGCCCCGTCCTGGTGTGGGCGGGGTCATTTCTTTTGCTGGGGGCGGGTGCGGGTGCGGCTGTTTGGGTGGCGGGGGTGCCTGCGGCGGCCTGTGGGGCTTTGGTGGGGGTGTGCGTCGCGCCTGCGTCGTGGGTGTGGGTCGGGGCCGTGTCGGGGGGTGTCCGTCCTCGGAACGGCGCGATGGGGTCGGATACCAATTGACTGTTCGTTGA
>NZ_JBHUQX010000101.1:0-23965 GCF_042674225.1 Streptomyces sp. NPDC056948 | reverse complement strand
GGTCGGTTTCGCGGCCCTGGCCGGCCTCCCGGCCCCGGCCGGGAAGCTGTCCCCGGCCGGGTTCCTCGGCCCGTTCGGGTGGCCCGGCCTGGCTGACGCCCTCGACCTCTGATCCCGCCACTCGCTCGGCATACCTGGCCGCGATCGCACGCCCCGATGCCAAGGTCTCCAAGTGGCCGTGGCCCCCGCATGTGCAGCGCAGGTCGCCGAAGCCGGGGACGTGGCCGATCTCGCCTGCCGCTCCGTTCGGGCCGTCGTGCAGCCGGCCGTCCAGCCACAGCGCTCCGCCGACCCCGGTGCCGAGCGTCATGCCGAGGACATGCGGCTCACCCGCCGCGGCGCCCCCCACGACCTCGCCGCGCAGGAACGCGTTCACGTCGTTGTCCAGGTAGGCGGGTACGCCCAGCCCCTCCTGGACCGTCGCCGTCACCGGGAAACCGGCCCAGTCGCGGAAGGAATCGCTGGCCACGAGGATCCGGCCGGCCCGGGCGTCCACCACGCCCGCCGCGCCGACCCCGACGCCGAGCAGCCGCGCCGGAGTACGGCCGAGGAGCAGCCGTACGGCGTCCAGCGCCGCGCCCGTCATCGCGCTGCCGCCCTCGGCCGCCGGTGTGGGCACGGCCACGCGGTCCACGACTCCGAGATCCGCCGCGCACAGCACCACCTGGGTGGTCGTCCCGCCGATGTCGACACCGGCGACGACCTCGACAGCGCCGGTCACGCCGTGGCCCCCGTCCCGAGGGCCGCCGCCCGGCGCCGCCGTTGCAGCACCGGATCCGGCACCGGCACGGCGGCGATGAGCCGCCGTGTGTACTCCGTCTCCGGGTGCGACAGGGTGGACAGGGTGGGCCCTTGTTCCACCACGCACCCCGCCCGCATCACCACCACCCGCCGGGCGAACTCCTGCACCACGGCCAGATCGTGCGACACGAACAGACAGGCGAACCCGAGCTCGCGCTGCGACTCGGCGATCACCTCCAGCACCGTCCGCTGCACGCTCACATCCAGCGCACTGGTCGGCTCGTCCGCGACCAGCAGCCGCGGCTGCAGCACCAGCGCCCGCGCCAGACTCACCCGCTGCCGCTGACCCCCGGACAGCTCACGCGGCCCCCGGCCCGCCAACTCCGCCGGCAACCGCACCAGTTCGAGCACCTCGGCGACCCGCGCCCGCCGCTCGGCCGCCGGCATCCCACGCCGGTGCACCCGCAGCGGCTCGGCCACGCACTCCGCGACACTCATCCGCGCGTCCAGCGACGCCACAGGGTCCTGGAGCACCACACCCACCCCGGACAGCAGCGAACGACGGCGCCGCCCCCGCACCCGGCGCAGATCGCCGCCGAACAGCGACACAGTCCCGGACGACGGCCGGACCAGCCCCAGCGCGACCCGCGCCGCCGTCGACTTGCCGGACCCGGACTCGCCGACCAGGCCGACCGTCTCACCGGGACGGACGGTGAGGGACACGTCCTCGAGAGCCTGCACGGCACGCGGCCCCCGCCCGAACCGCACGGAGACGTCCCGGAGTTCGACCACCGCGTCCTGCGAGGGACGCTCCGGAGGCGGTGGCCCTGCCTTCGGCTCGCCCACCGCCAGTCGCGGCACCGCCGCCAGCAGTCCCCGGGTGTACTCGTGCCGCGGCCGCAGCAGCACCTCCTCCACCGTCCCGGTCTCCACGATCTCGCCCCGCAGCATCACGGCCACCCGGTCGGCGAAGTCCGCGACCACGCCCATGTTGTGCGTCACGAGCAGCACCCCCGTGCCCGAGTCGGCCGCGAGACCCCGCAGCAGGTCCAGGATCCCGGCCTGCACGGTGACATCGAGGGCCGTGGTCGGCTCGTCCGCGACCAGCAGCCCCGGCGAGTTGGCGATCGCCATGGCGATGACGACCCGCTGCCGCTGCCCGCCCGACAACTGGAACGGGAACGCCGAGGCCCGCCGCTCCGGCTCCGGAATGCCCACCCGGCGCAGCAGCTCCACCGCCTCCCGGGCGGCCTCGGCACGCGACACCCTCCGGTGGTTGCGCAGGACCTCGGTGATCTGCGCGCCGACCCGGGTCAGCGGGTCCAGTGCCGTCGCGGGCTCCTGGAACACCATCGAGGCCGTACGGCCGCGCATCCGGGCCAGTTCGGCCTCGGGCGTGCCGACGACCTCGGCACCGTCGACCGTGACGCTCCCGGAGACCCGGGCACTGCCCGGCAGCAGTCCCAGCGCGGCCAGCGCCACCGTCGACTTCCCCGACCCCGACTCGCCGACCAGCGCCAGCGTCTCCCCGGGCCGGACCCGCAGCGACACGTCCCGCACGGCGGGCACCTCACCGGTGCCGGTCGTGAAGGTCACGCCCAGCTTCTCGATCTCCAGGATGCTCACGCACGCCCCTTCACGTCGAAGGCGTCGCGCAGCCCGTCGCCGATCGCGTTGAACGCGCACACGACGAGAATGATCGCGAGGCCCGGCGGAACGATCAGCCACCAGCGCCCGGAGTACGCCGCCGTCAGACCGGCCGACAGCATGCCGCCCCAGTCCGTCGCCGGCGGCTGGACACCCAGGCCGAGATAGGACACATACGCCACGAGCAGGATCGCGTCGGCGATCTGGAACGTCGCCGCGACCACGATCGTGGACACCGAGTTGGGCAGGATGTGCCGGCCGATCGCCCGCCCGTGCGTCCCGCCGATGGCGCGCAGGGTCAGCACGTAATCCCGGCTCTTCAGCGTCAGTGTCTCCGCCCGCACCAGCCGCGAGGGCACCAGCCACGACACGACCCCGAGAATCACGACAAGACCGAGCGGCCCCGGATCGGTGATGGCGGACACCACGAGCAGGATGAACAGCGCGGGAATCGCGATCCCCGCGTCCACGACCCGCATCATCACGGCATCCACCCAGCCGCACGCGTACCCCGCGACGGCTCCCCAGAGCGTCCCGATGACGGTCGCCAGCAGCCCGGCGGCAAGCCCCACCAGCAACGAGATCTTCCCGCCGTACATGAGCCGCCCGAGCTGATCGTGCCCGACGGCGTCGGTACCGAGCCAATGGGCTGAGCCGGGCGCGAGGTTCACCTGGGAGAGATCCGTATGAGTCTGATCGGTGGAGTACACCAACGGCCCGACGAAACAGAACAGAAGGAAGAGAACCAGGACCGCAAGCCCGGCCATGGCGAGCTTGTTGCGCGCGAAGCGCGCGGCTTTCAGGGGCGCGGGGCTGTTTCCATTTGCGGCTCCGCCGCGGGGCCCGAGCAACCCCCACCGGCCCGCGGCAAAAACACGACGACTCACACCCGCCCCTCCTTCACCCGAGGATCCACAACCCGCTGCACCACATCCGCCAGCAAGGTCCCCACCACCGTCGCGACAGAAATGACCAGCACACACCCGAGCAACACCGGGTAATCAGAAGACTGCGCCGCACTCCAGAACAGCAGCCCCATCCCCGGGTAGTTGAAGAGCTGCTCAACCACCAGCGCACCCCCGAACAACACCGGCACGTAATACCCGAGCATCGCGATCACCGGTGTCAGCGAATTCCGGAACACATGCCGGAAGAGAATCGCGTACTGCCCGGCCCCACCCGCCCGGGCCGTGCGGACATAGTCCTCGGAGAGGTTCTCCAGCGTCGAAGCCCGCATGTACCGGCTGAACACCGCCACCATCGACGCCGCCCCCGTCACCACCGGCAACACGAGCCCCACCGGATCCGCGAACACCTGCCCCAGCGTGTCCCCCTGCGGCGCCTGGGAGGGGAACCAGTTCAGCGTCTGTGTGAACAGCAGGATCAGCAGCAGCCCCAGGAAGTACACGGGCGTGGAGTACGCGACGAAGCTCAGCGTGGTGACGACGTAGTCCACCGGCTTGTTGCGCCGCACCGCCTGCCACATGCCCAGCGGCACCGCCAGCAACAGTCCCACCACCGCGGACAGCACGGTCAGGACGAGTGTCTTCGGCAGACGCTGGGTGATGAGCCGGGACACCGCCTCGTTGAGCGTGTACGACGTGCCGAGGTCGCCGTGCAGCAGGGTGCCGAGGTAGTGGACGTACTGCACGGGCAGAGGCCGGTCCAGCCCCTGCTCTTGATTGAACGCGGCGATCTGCTGGGCCGTCGCCTGCGGGCCGAGGATCCCGCGTGCGGGACCCCCGGGCAGCGCGTGCAGCAGGCAGAACACCACGACCGTGACGAGGAGGATGACGACGAGGGCCTGGAGGACCCGCCGGGTCAGGTACCAGACGGTGTCCATGGCTCAGTCGGTCCACTTCCACTGGGCGGGGTGGAAGTTGGCGAGGGAGTCCTGGGAGAAGCCGCCGAGGCCCTTCCTGACGACCGAGATCTGGTAGACGGGCTCCGGCAGCCAGATCACCGGAAGATCCTTGGCGAGGGCCTCACTGTACTTCTGGATCGCCTGGTTCGAACTCGACGTCGTGGACGCGGAGATGAGCTTGTCCACCTCCGGGTTGGAGTAGCTGCCGAAGTTCGAGCCGCCGCCGGTCTGGAACAGCGAGTCGCCGGTCGGGAACGCCGGGAAGTACCAGCTTCCCGCCGTACCGAAGAAGGACAGCTGCCACGAGCAGACGGGCTGGTTCGCCTTGCACTGCGGGGTCTGCGACAGCACCGAGTTGACCGGGGCCGTCTTGATGGAGAACGTGATGCCGGTCTTCGCGAGGGAGGACTGGATCGCGCTCATCATGTTGTCCGTCACCGTCGAGCCGGACTGCGACAGCACCCGCATCTCGAACTTCGTCCCCTTGGCGACACCCGCACCGCACTTCGCGGGTTCGGTGCACGTCATCACGCCGCCCTGCTCGCTCCAGCCGTGCTCGGTGAGCAGGGCGCGTGCGGCATCCGTCGAGTACGGGTACGGGTTGCTCTTCTGCGCGGGTGAGACGAAGTCGGAGGCCTGTCCCTGCGGGACGGGTCCGTAGCCGGCCACCGCGGTGCCGTTGAAGATGACTTTCGCGAGGCTCGCCTGGTCGATGGAGCGCTGGACGGCCTGCCGGGCGTACGGCTGCTTGAACACCGCGCCCATCCGGGGGTTGTTGAAGTTGTACGGCATGTAGGTGATCGCCCAGCCCGACCACGGCTTCACCTCGTAGCCCCGTGCGGTGAAGCTCTCCTTCTGGTCGAGGTCGCCCGCCTCGATGTAGCCGTAGTCGACGGTGCCGGAGCGCAGCGCGTTCTTCTCGGCGTCCGCGGTGGTGAACGGCAGCAGGTTGACGGTCGGGATGTTCGCCTTCTCGCCGCCGTCGTACTTCTTGTTGGCGGTGAGGACGACCTTGCCGGCCGTGGAGAAGGACTTCACCGCGTAGGGGCCGCTGATGGTCTTCCACAGCGGGTTCGTCGCGTAGTCGCCGATGTTCTTCGCGGCGTTGTTGAGGGCGGTCCACACCTGCTTCGGGTCGCCGCCCTTGCCCCAGACGTGCTGGGGGAGCGGCGTGATGGAGTTCAGCTCGTTGGCGAGCATCCACTGCGGGTTGTAGGCCTTGTCGAAGGTGATCGTGAAGTGGCGGTCGTCGGTCGCCTTGAAGGACGTCCAGTTGTCGGGCGCCTGGCCCGGGTTGTAGCCCGCCCACTCCTTCTTGTTGGCCTTGATGAGGTCGAACCAGAACTTCACGTCGCGGGAGGTGATGGGCTTGCCGTCGCTCCAGTGCCGGTCGCCCAGCGTGATCCGCACGCTCTTGTCGTCCGGGGCGAAGTCGGCCGCGGTGGCGACGGATCCCTTCTTGTTCCAGGCGATCTTGCCGGTCGAGCCGTCGTAGGCGATGAGCGGCTCCCACAGGGTGTTCGCGATGGAGATGTTGTTGGTGTTCAGATGGGCCGCCGTCCCGATCGGCAGGATCCAGTTCGGCGTGAAGTTCGCGGGCAGCGCGTAGTCGATCGAGTCGCGGGACGACGCGGACGACGTGCCGCTCGTCCCGGAGCAGCCCGCGAGCAGCAGCGTGCCCGCGCCGAGGGCGGCACCGGTGAGCAGTCTCGTGCGAGCAGGGGACATGGCTCTCCTCGGGGACAGAAGCCGGGGTCGGGGGGGGTGGAGCCAGTGAACGCCTGCTGTGTTCGAAGAAACAGACGTGCATGGGTAAAAAGTCTGTTTCTGCTGTTCTGGAAAAAGCCGCGAGAGGGTCTTTCTGGCCTACGCTCACTGCTCCGGCCGGCCGCTGACGGAAGTAACGCATCCATGCCTGAAAAAAGTGCTCCGTTGAGCGGACGTGTCCTGGAACTCCTCGCCTCCGGGCAGGCGTCGACCCGCACCGAGCTGGCGCAACTGCTCGGTGCCGCGCCCTCGACGGTGTCGTTCACGGTGAGCCAGCTCATGTCCCACGGACTGGTCGCCGAGGAAGGCACGGTGTCCTCCACCGGCGGGCGTCCGCGCAAGGTGCTGCGGCTGGGCGGCAGCGACGGGTTCGCGGTGGCGGCCGAACTCGGCGGCCGCCACGCCCATGTGGGCGTCGTCCTGCCCGGCGGCGGACTCACCGACGTCTCCACCGTGCCGTTCCCGACGGACCACGGCCCCGAGGCCGCCCTGCCCGGGCTGGCCGAGACCCTCCTCGCGCTCGCCGAGCAGCACGGCCGGCACCTGCTCCGGGGCGTCGGCCTGTCGCTGCCCGGACCGGTCGACGTCGCCACCGGCGTCGTCACGCTCCCGTCCCGGATGCCCGGCTGGAACCGCTTCCCGGTCCGCGCCTGGCTGGAGGAGCACTTCGGTGTCCCGGCGGCCATCGAGAACGACGCCAACTGCATGGCCGTCGGCGAACACACCGTGCAGCCGCCCGAGCGCCGCCAGTCGATCATGGTGAAGACCGGTACGGCGATCGGCGCGGGCGTCATGGCCGACGGCCGGCTCTACCGGGGCGGTTCCGGCGCCGCCGGCGAGATCACCCACGTCCGCGTCGAGGCCGGCCACGACATCCCCTGCTCCTGCGGCAACACCGGCTGCCTGGAGACCGTCGCCTCCGGCGCGGCCCTGGTGCGCATCCTGCGCGCCCGCGGCCTCGACGTGGCCTCCACCGAGGACGTCGTACGCCTCGCCTCCGACGCCGACCCCGAGGCGACCCGCGCGGTCCGGCAGGCCGGGCGCTACCTCGGCATGGTGCTGGCCGCCAACGTCAACTTCTTCAACCCCGACGCCGTGTACCTCGGCGGCATCCTCTCCACGTTGGAGCCCTTCGTGGCCGCCGTGCGCAGTCAGCTCTACGAGGGCTGCCACCCGCTGGTGACCGAGCACCTGGTGATCGAACGGGCCAGCCTCGGCGCCGACGCCGGGCTCGTCGGCGCGGGCCAGTTCGCCCTCCAGCGGGCCCTGGCCCACGCCCTGCACACGGCCACCGGCACCCCGCACCCCTGAGCCACCGCGTCTCGCGCCCCTGAGCCACCGGCATCCGTCACCCCTGACATCCCGGAGGAGCCATGTCCGTACCGTCCCGCCCCGTGATCGCGATCGCCGGACTCGGTATCGAGTCGTCGACCTTCTCCCCGGCCCGCACCGAGGCCCCGGCCTTCCACCCGCAGCGCGGCGCCGACGTCCTGACGCGCTATCCGTTCCTCGCCCCGGGACAGCCGCTCCGGGACGCCGCCGACTGGCGCGGCGCCCTCGTCGGCAAGGCCCTGCCCGGCGGCACGGTGACGGCGGCGGCCTTCGCCGAGCTGTCCGGGGAACTCCTCGACCGGCTAAGGGGGTTGGGCCCGCTCGACGGCCTGTGGTTCGACATCCACGGCGCCATGACGGTCGAGGGACTGGACGACGCCGAGGCGGTGCTCCTGGCCCGGATCCGCGAGGTGACAGGACCGGACGTCATCGTGTCCACCTCCATGGACCTGCACGGCAATGTCTCCCGCGACCTCGTCCACCGCACCGACCTGATCACCTGCTACCGCATGGCCCCGCACGAGGACGCCATGGAGACCAAGGAACGCGCCGCCCGCAACCTCGTCGAGCACCTCGTGAGCCGGGCGCCTCGGCCGGTCAAGGCGTGGGTGCCGGTGCCGGTGCTGCTGGCCGGGGAGCAGACCTCGACCCGGATCGAACCGGCCAGGAGCCTGTACGCGGCCGTGGCGGAGGTCGCGGCGGCCGACGGGGTGACGGACGCCGCGGTCTGGGTCGGCTACGCGTGGGCGGACGAACCGCGCAACCGGGCCGCGGTCGTGGTCACCGGCCCCGATCCGGACGCCGTCGGCACGGGCGCGGAGCGCCTCGCCCACGGCTTCTGGGCGGCCCGGCACGACTTCGCCTTCGTGGCCCCCACGGGCACCCTCGACGCGTGCCTCGACGCCGCCCTGGCCTCCGCGTCGCGCCCGTACTTCGTCAGCGACACCGGCGACAACCCCACGGCGGGCGGCGCCGGCGATGTCACGTGGGGCCTCGAACAGGTGCTGGCCCGACCCGAGTTCAAGGACCCGTCCGGTCCGTCCGTCCTCTACGCGTCCCTGCCGGGCCCGGACGCCGTGGACACGGCCGTGCGGGCGGGAGTCGGCGCGACGGTCACCGTCACCGCCGGTGCCGGCGTCGACGACCGGCACGCCGGGCCGCTCACCCTGACCGGCGTGGTGCACGCCGTCCGGCACGGCGACCGGGACGCCGAGACGGAGGTCGTGCTGCGGGTCGGGAGCGTGCGCGTGATCCTCACCCGGCTGCGCAAGCCGTACCACCACGAACACGACTTCACGAACCTGGACCTGGACCCGCGCAGCGCCGACGTGGTCATCGTCAAGATCGGCTACCTGGAGCCCGAGCTCTTCGCCATGGCCGCCGACTGGAAGATGGCCCTCACACCGGGCGGCGTCGACCAGGAGCTCACGCGTCTCGGTCACCACCGCGTCCACCGGCCGATGTTCCCCTTCGACCCGGAGATGGCCGACCCGGACCTCACGGCCCGGATCGTCCCGCCTTCCCACGAGCCCTAGACACCGGCCCTAAGCCTGGACCGCCGACGCGATCAACTGGTCGATCAGGGCGATCAGCACGTCGCGGCACGACTCCCGGTCCCGCGCGTCGCAGAGCAGCACCTGCACATGCTCGGGCACCGCGAGCGCCTCCCGGATGTCCTCCGGCGGATAAGGGTGCTTGCCGTGGAAGCCGTTGACCCCGACGACGAACGGGATCTCCCGGCGTTCGAAGAAGTCGATCGCGGCGAAGCTGGACTCGGGTCTGCGGACGTCGACCAGGACCACGGCGCCGAGCGCGCCGAGCGCCAGGTCGTTCCACATGAACCAGAACCGCTGCTGCCCCGGCGTGCCGAACAGGTACAGCACCAGTTCCCGGCTGATGGTGATTCTGCCGAAGTCCAGGGCCACGGTGGTGGCCCGCTTCTCCTCGATGCCGTCGAGGTCGTCGATGTCCAGACCGGCGATGGTCAGGGGTTCCTCGGTGCGCAGCGGGGCGATCTCGCTGACCGACCCGACCATGGTGGTCTTGCCCACGCCGAAGCCGCCGGCGATGAGGATCTTGACCGTGTCGGGTGCCGAGGACGCGTCTGTGACGGGGTCAGAGCCGGCCAAGGCCGTCCCTCACTTTCTGCAGCAGGTCCAGGTCCGGAGTGGTACGGGAAACGAGGCGCGGCGGGCGGACGGTGATCCGGCCCGCCTCCAGCAGGTCGCAGAGCAGAATGACGACCACGCTCACCGACAGGTCGAGCCGGGCGGCCAGCTCCGCCACGGCGACCGGCTCGGCACAGAGCCGGAGGATCCGGGTGTGCTCGGGCTGGCACCGGGCCGCGGTGGCCGGCGGCGGATCGACCGCGGTCACCGTCGCGATGAGCGTGAAGTCGGCACGGCTGGGCCGGGTCCGGCCACCGGTCAGGGCGAACGGTCGTACGAGCCGGCCCGCCGAATCGCCTTCGCCCACCTCACACGCCTGGGTCGACGACGGGTCCGGCCATGCCCCGCGGTGCCGCGCTGAGGTGCTCGCCGATCTTCTTCACCAGCATGTTCATCTGGTACGCCACCACACCGACGTCCGCGCCCGGGCCGGTCAGCACGACCAGATGGGCGCCGGGGCCGGCGGAGGTCAGGATCAGATAGCTGTTGGCCATCTCGATGAGCGCCTGGCGCACCGGACCGCCCCGGAAGTCCATGCTGACGCCCTTGCTCAGGCTCATCAGACCGGACGCGGTCGCCGCGAGCCGCTCGGCGTCGTCGCGCAGGAACCCGGTGGACCTGCTGACCACCAGGCCGTCCTCGGAGAGCACCACGGCCTGGTTCACGTCGGCGACCCGCTCCACGAGTCCGGTCAGCAGCTGGTCGAGCTGGGTGTGCGTGGCGGGGATGGGGCGTGTCATTGCGGTGTCCTTCGTCAGCGGTCGGCGGGCGGAGTCGAGGGGACGGAGTCGGCGGCGGCCTGCCGGGGTGGTGCGGCCGGGTCCTCGTCACGGGCCCGGAGCGTGCCGCGCTGGAAGCCGGCCAGGGAGGAGGCGGCGGCTTCCGCGGTGAAGTCGTCGAGGGAGGCGTCGTCGCCGTCGGGCGCGGTCTCTTCGCGCAGTTCCTCGACCAGGCTGGTCTGCGGCACACGACGGGGCAGCGGGGCGAGACCGCCCCCGCGCGGGGTGGAGGCACCGGCGGGTACCGACCGGGCCGCGGCGAGCGACCGCGACTCGCGAGCGGAACCGGCGCTGCCGGCGCTGCCGCTGGCACCGGTGGCCCTCTCGGCCACCTCGGCCCGCCCGGCACCCACCGACTTCTGCCGGCCACCGCCCGAGCGTTGCCCGTCGCCCGAGCGTTGCCCGTCCGTCGAGCTTCGCCCGTCGCCCGTGCGTTGCCCGTCTCCGGAGTTCTGCCCGTGGCCCGAGCCTCGCCCGTCCGTCGAGCTTCGCCCGTCGCCGGAGCGCTGCCCGTGACCCGAGCCATGCCCGTCCACCGAGTTCTCCCCGTCGCCCGAGCTTCGCTCGCCCACCGAGCTTCGCCCGGCCTCCGAGCTCTGCCCGTCGCCCGAGTCCCCTCCGTCGTCCGAGCCCCGTCCGTCCACCGAGCTCCGCCCGTCGGCAGCGCCGCGTTCGTCGTCCAAGCCTTGCCCGTCCACCGAGCCCTGCCCATCCTCCGGGCCTTCGCCGTGCTTAGGCCTGCTCGCGGCCGGGGCGCCCGTGCCCCGAGGGCCGCCGAGAGCCGTCAGGCTGTGCGTGCCGTTCAGGGTCTTCATGTTCCGGGCGTCGGATGTGCCGGTGGCCGGGATCTCCCGGACCACGATGTCGTGCGGTATCAGCACGATCGCCGTGGTCCCGCCGTACGGCGACAGGCGCAGGGTGACGGCGATGCCGTGCCGGTGGGCAAGCTGGGCTATCACGAACATGCCGAGGCGCAGGTCGTCGGCGAGCGCGACCACGTCGAACTGCGGGGGCACCGCGAGCTGTTCGTTGAAGGACGCGTAGTCCTCCTCCGACATACCGAGGCCGCGGTCCTCGACCTCGACGGCGAGCCCCTTGGCCACCATCCCGGCCCGCACCGTGACGGGGCTCGGGGCGGGGGAGTACGCGGTCGCGTTGTCGATGAGCTCGGCCAGCAGATGGATGACGTCGGCGACCGCGGGCGGGGCGACGTACACCTCCTCCTCGGTGTGCACCTCCACCCGCTGGTACTCGGCGACCTCGCCGACCGCGCTGCGCAGGATGTCCATCAGCGCGACCGGCTCGGTCCAGCTACGGCCCGGCCGTTCGCCGCTGACGATGACGAGGTTCTCCTCGTAGCGGCGCAACTGGCTGGCCGTGGAGTCCAGTTCGTACAGGCCCTTGAGGATGTCGGGGTCGCTGTGCTCGCGCTCCAGCGCGTCCAGCTTGCTGAGCTGGAGGTTGACCAGGTTCTGGCTCTGCCGGGCGATGCCCAGGATGATCTTCTGGAAGCCGCGCCGGGTGTCGGCGAGTTCGACCGCGGTGTGCACGGCCGTGCGCTGGGCGGTGTTGAACGCCTGGGCCACCTGGCCGAGTTCGTCGTGCCCGTAGTCCAGCCGGGTCGTCGCCGACTCCGGGTCGACCGTCTCGCCCCGCTCCAGCCGCGCCACCACGTCCGGCAGCCGCTCCTTCGCCAGGCTGAGCGTGGCCAGGCGCAGACCGCGCAGCCGCCGGGACAGCGAGCGGGTGATCCGCCAGGACATGCCGACGCACAGCAGCAGCGCGAGCAGCCCGCCGGCGCTCAGCGACGCCGCCTTGATCAGCGTCCCGTCGGCCTTGTCGGCGCTGCGCTCCAGCAGTCCCGTCGTCTGCCGCTCGATGAGACTCGCGTAGTGCGCGGACAGCTTGTCCATGGCGGCGTTCCACCGCTTCTGCGTGTCCGGCAGGGCGATCCGGTCCGCGTCGGTGCCGGAGTTCCGGGCCGCCAGCACCTGGTCCTCGATCGACTCCAGCGTCCGCCACTCCGGGCTCGCCAGGATCCGCTCGGTCTGTGCCTTGGCTTCGCCGGTGAGCTGGGGCACCACCTGGTCCTGGACCAGCCAGCGCCGGGTGTTCACGAGTTCCGCGTACTGCACCCACGCCTTGTCGTCCAGATGCCCGGACGGCCAGGCCAGGGTCAGCTGCGCGTCCTCCCGGGAGACCAACTCCGCCGCGTGCTCCAGCGCGACCAGCGGGCCGGCCTGCGAGGTGAGGTCGCCGTCGTCGACCTGGGAGAGCTCCTGGAAGGCGTGGATCTGGTCGTCGATGATCGAGGAGTACTGGTCCAGCGCCTGCTGGGGGGTGATGTCGGTGGGGTCGTCCACCTGGTCCCGGTAGTACTCCAGGCTGCCCACCGAGCCCAGCACCGAGTACAGCCGGTCGGAGACGCGGGAGGGCGCCTTCTCGATCGCGTCCGCCTGCCCGACCAGCTTCGCGACGGCCTTGTCGGTGTCCTCGCGCTGCGCGTCGAGGGCGGTCCGGGAACCGTGCGGCGAGGCCAGCCAGGCGGCCGACAGGCTGCGTTCCCGCTGCAGCGCGAGCGTCGCGTCGGTGCCCATGGCGCCGGTCGACCGGCTCAGCTCCGTCTGGTCCCGCAGCCGCAGGCCCTCCGAGAACATCTGGATCGTCGTCACACCCCACATGGCGGCGAGGGTGACGCTGGGCACCAGGGCCAGCAGCCACAGGGAGAGGCGTATGGAACCGAGACGGCGCCGGGCACCTGTCCGTCGAGACATCGTCGTCCTAGGGCGATCAGCGGGGAGCGAGGAACGGGGAAGCGGAACGGTCGGGGAGGGTGGGGGACGGGCGCGGGAGTGGGGGCGTGCCGGGCGTGGCACATGGGATGCGCAGGATGTTATCCGTACAAGTGGGCGTGCGAACCGGGCCTGACCGAATCTTTGGCGACACCGTCACAGGAAGTGTCCGGTCACCGGGTCCCGGCGGCGGCGAACCGTGCCACAGCGGACACGTTCGACCTGGTCACGAACGCGGGACCGGTGAGCACCGGAGCCGTCCCGCCGCCGCTGATGTTGCCGTTGGTGCGGTACAGCCACAGGGCGTCCACGGCGAGGTAGCCCTGCAGATACGGCTGCTGGTCCACGGCGAACTGCACATCGCCGTCCTGGACCGCCTTGACGAGGTCCTTGTTGAGGTCGAAGGTGGCCACCTCGGCTCTGCTGCCGGCCTGCTCGACGGCCTTGACCGCGCTGACCGCGAACTGGGCGCCGTTGGTGACGACCTCGTCGATGCTCGTGTCCTGCCGCAGCCGGGACGCGATCGTGGCGGTCACCGCGTTCAGGTCGGTGCCGTCCACGTACAGGTTGTCGGTGTCGCCGCGGAACGTCTTCTTCACGCCGGCACAGCGGGCCTCCAGCGCCACGTTGCCCCGCTCGTGCACCACGCACAGGGCGTGCTTGGCCTTGACCTCGTCCAGCTTGTCGCCGACGGCCCGGCCGGCGACGGACTCGTCCTGGCCGAAGTACTCCAGGAGTCCCGTCGGCCGCCAGGCGTCGATGCCGGAGTTGAGCCCGACGACGGGGATGCCGGCCGCCTTGGCCTGGGCGACCGGGCCTCGCATCGCCGCCGGCTTGGCCAGCGTCACGGCGATGCCGTCGACCTTGTCGCGGACCGCGTCCCGCACCAGCGTGGCCTGCGCGGCCGGGTCGGAGTCGCCGGCGTACGTCAGGTCGATGCCGTCCTTGGCGGCCGCCGCCTGGGCGCCTCTGCGCACCAGGTCCCAGAAGGCGTCGCCCTTGCCGCCGTGGGTGACGAGGGCGACCTTCATCCCGCCGCCGGACCGGTCTGCCGTGTCCGCTCCGTCGTCGGCCGCGCCGAGGACGGAGCAGCCGGACAGCAGCAGACACGCGGCGGAGGCCAGGGCCACGAATCGGGAGGGTCTCACGGCGGTGGGCTGCGGGGGCGGAGTGTTCATGGGGGGTGGACCTCGCTGTGCGGCCGAGCAAGAGCAGGGTGAGAGCACAGCGGGGCCGTGAACGTGCACGACCCGATGACTCTCTCTGGCCCGGAGCCAACCGTGTGTGACCACTGGTCGTCAAGTGAGCGGCCACAAGCCGTGAGTTGATGCTGCCGCATCGTGATGATCCGTCCGACGGGCCGAACGGCGAGGTCAGGGTCCCTTTTTCCGGCTACGGCTTGCGCGCCACCGCCCCGTACATCGCGATGTCCTCGTCCCGGATCTCGACACCGTTCTTGACACCGTCGTTTTCCGTACCGTCCGTGCGGTTCGGGCGCCACTTGTGGACCTGCGCGATGCCGGGCTCCACCAGGTCGAGACCCTCGAAGAACTCCGCCGCCTCGGGCAGGGTGCGCAGCCGCATCGGCATGCCGCGCGCGGCGTACTCCCGGGCCACCCGGCCGACCTCGTCGGGGGCGAAGTCGGCGGTGCCGACGGACATCGCGAGGCAGCTCCCCGACGGCAGCGGGTCGAGGAGCCGGCGGACGATGCCGACGGCGTCGTGCTCGTCCAGCATGAAGTGCACGATCGCGATGACGGTCAGCGCGACCGGCTCCGACAGGTCGAGGGTCTCCCGGAAGCCGGGGGCGCCGAGGATGGCCGCCGGGTCGCGCATGTCCGCCTCGACGTACGCCGTCCTGCCCTCGGGCGTGCCGGACAGCAGGCCCTGGGAGAGGGAGAGGACGAGCGGGTCGTTGTCGACGTAGACGACCCGTGCGTCCGGGGCCGCCGCCTGGGCGATCTCGTGCAGGTTGGGCGAGGTCGGGATGCCGGTGCCGATGTCGAGGAACTGGCGTATCCCCGCCTCGGCTGCGAGATGCCGCACGGCGCGGTGCATGAAGTCGCGGTTGGCCCGCATGTGGACCGGTAGGGCGGGCCACTCACGGCACATGGCGTCGCCCGCCTCCCGGTCCGCGGGGTAGTTGTCGTCGCCGCCGAGGATGTAGTCGTAGATCCGCGCGGAGTGCGCGCTCTCGGTGTCGATACGGTGCTCCGGCATCCGGGCCTCCCTGTACGCAACTCGCCTGTCACCGGCCACAGTTGGACCGATGGGCGATTCCATCACTCCTGGCCCCGCGAGGGAAGAAACGGCTTTCCGAGGCGGGTGCCGCGGGCCGCCTAAACTGGTGCGGCTCACGGGACGACGCAGACGACGAAAGGGGCGGCGACGGTGGCGGCAGCCGGCAGTGGCTTCGAGGACCCGTCCGCCGACGTGCTCGCCCAGGCGGCCGCGGCCTTCGGGCTGCTGGCCTCGCCCGCGCGGCTGCACATCGTCTGGGCGCTGGCCCAGGGCGAGAGCGATGTGACCGGGCTCGCGGAGCGGGTCGGCGGCGCGCTGCCCGCGGTCAGCCAGCACCTCACCAAGCTCAAGCTGGCCGGCCTCGTCCGCTCCCGCCGCGAGGGCCGCCGGCAGGTCTACTACGTCGACGACCCGGACATCGTCGACGTCGTACGGCTCCTGGTGGGCCGGCTCACCGACCGCGCCGCACCGGCGCGCCGCCGGCTCCATGGCCTCTGAGACCGCCGGGGGCACCACCCTGGAGGTGCTGCGGCGGCTGGAGTCGGGGCCGCGGGGCCTGACCGACGCGGAGGCCGCGGCCCGGCTCGCCGCGTGCGGCGAGAACACGCCGCCGGAGGCACGCACGCCGGGCCGGCCCCGCCGCTGCGCGCACGCCCTGCGCGACCCGTTCACCGCCGTCCTGCTCTGCCTCGGCCTGGTCTCCGTCGCCGTCGCGTCCTGGGGCACCGGGGTGGTCGTCCTCGCCCTGGTCGCGGTGAGCTGCGTGCTGCGCGCGACCGGGGAGCACCGAGCCGACCGGTCCATGTCCGCCCTGCGCGACCTGGTCGCCGGCACGGCCACGGTGCTCCGCCGCACCGACGGCCGGGAGCCGCCGGAGTCCCGGGAGGTCCCGGTCGCCGAACTGGTCCCCGGCGATGTGATCCGCCTCGGCCCGGGAGACCTGATCCCGGCGGATCTGCGTCTGCTGCGGGCGCGGGGGCTCACGGTGCACCAGGGCGTCGTGACCGGGGAGTCGGCGCCGGTGGACAAGAGGGCGGCGGACGGGACGGGCGAGTCCCTCCTGTGCTTCCAGGGCAGCACCGTCGCCTCGGGCACCGCCACCGCCGTCGTGGTCGCCACCGGCACCGGGACCCGGTTCGCCGCCGCTCACCGGCAGCCCGCCGCGCGCCGGGAGGGCGGGGCCTTCGACCGGTCCGTGCACGGGATCTCCTGGGTGCTGATCCGGTTCATGCTGCTGACCCCGCCCCTGGTGCTGATGGCCAACGCGGCGCTGCGCGGACGCGGCCTGGAGACACTGCCCTTCGCCGTCGCGGTCGCCGTCGGTCTGACGCCCGAGATGCTGCCGGTGATCGTCACCACCTGTCTGGCCCGGGGCGCCGCCCTCCTGGCCCGCACGCACGGCGTCATCGTGAAACGGCTGCCCGCGTTGCACGACCTGGGCGCGGTCGATGTGCTGTGCGTCGACAAGACCGGCACGCTCACCCAGGACCGGCCGGTCGTCGAACGGTCCCTCGACCCGGCCGGCCGGGACGACCCGGAGGTGCTGCACTGGGCCGCCGTCGGCGCCTGGTGGACCCTCCAGCTCGCCGAACTGCCCGCCCCCGACGCCCTCGACGAAGCCCTGCTGGAGGCGGCCGGGCCGGTGGGCGAGGAGTACGACGGGGTGGACGCCGTGCCGTTCGACCCGGCACGGCGGATCTCGACGGCGGTGGTACGCGGCTCCCTCGGACGGCACACGGTCGTCGTCACCGGTGCCGTCGAGGCCGTACTGGAGCGCTGCGCGACCGAACCCGAAGAGCGCGACCGGGTGCTCGCCCTCGCCGCCCGGGAGGCGGACACCGGGCTGCGGGTGCTGGCCCTCGCCACCGCCGACCGCCCCGCCGCCGCGAGCCCGCCGACCGACCCCCGGGGCTTGGCCTTCCGGGGCCTGGTGACCTTCCGGGACACCCTCGCCCCGACCGCCGCCGAGGCACTGCGCGGCCTGGCCGACCGCGGCATCACCGTCAAGGTCCTCACCGGCGACCACCCGGCCACGGCGGCCCGGGCCTGCCGGGAACTGGGCCTGGACCCGGGGCGGGTACGGACCGCCGCACAACTGGAAGACGCCGAGGCCGTCGACGCGGCGACCGTGGTCGCCCGCTGCACCCCTCAGGACAAGGCCCGCATCGTCGCCGCCCTGCGCGCCGCCGGGCACACCGTCGGGTTCCTCGGCGACGGGGTGAACGACGTGGCCGCGCTGCGCGCCGCCGACGTCGGTCTCGCGCCCCGCTCCGCCGTCGGCGTGGCCCGGGAGAGCGCCGACGTCGTCCTCGCCGAGAAGGACCTCACGGCGATCGGTCACGCGGTCACGGCCGGCCGGCACGCGAGCGGCAACATCGCCTCGTATCTGCGCGTCACGCTCTCCTCCAACCTGGGCAACGTCGTCGCCATGCTCGCCGCGGGACTGCTCCTGCCCTTCCTGCCGATGCTCCCGGCCCAGGTGCTCGCGCAGAACCTGTGCTTCGACGCGGCCCAGCTCGCCTTCGCCCACGACCGTCCCGGCGCGGCGGCGCTGCGCGGCCCGGCCGTGCTGCGGCCGCGCTCCTTCCTCCGGTTCGTCACCGGCTTCGGCCTGCTCAACGCGCTCGCCGACCTCGCCACCTTCGCCGTCCTCGCCCTCGCGCTCGACGGCCCCGACGCCGTGGACGACGAGGCCGTGTTCCACTCCGCCTGGTTCACCGAGAACCTGCTCACGCAGGCCCTGGTGATGCTGCTCCTGCGCACCGGCCGGCGCGTCGGGGGGAGCCGGGTGCCGGGCCCGGTCGGCGTGGCGGCGGCCGGCCTCGCCGCCGTCGGTCTGCTGCTGCCGCCGAGCCCCCTCGGCGGCGCCCTCGGCATGACGGCCCTGCCCGCCGCGTACTACCTGCTGCCCGCCGTGGTGCTCGGTCTGTACGCCCTGGCCCTGACGGCGGCCAGGGCCAGGCACCGGCGGCGTCAGCCGTAGGTGAGGTTCGAGCAGGGGTTGTCGTCCGCCGAACGGGCCCCGTCGGCGACCTCGGACGGTACGGAGGTCGGAGCCGGAGACGCGGTCGCTGACGGGCTGTCGGCGTAGGACTGCCCCAGTACGACACTGATCCCGCTGCCGGTCACGGATCGGAGCTCGGCGCCGGGGAAGGCCGCCGCGACGGTCCGGGCCCGGTCCTCGAGGCCCGGGCCGTACTCGACCAGGGTGGTCGTGTGGTCCTGGGCGGACGCCGTCGCCGTACCCGTGACGGTGAAGCCGTCCGCGGTGAGGGCCTCGGCGGCGCGGGCGGCCAGACCGGGGACGGCGGTGCCGTTGTAGACGGCGACTTCGACGCCGTCACCGGAGACCGACGCGGGGGGTGCGGAGGCGGAGGGAGAGGCGTCAGGGGAGTGAGAACCCGACGCTCCGGTCTGCTTTCCGCCGGCGTCCTTGCCGTCGATCGTGCGGTCGGCCTTGAGCGCGGCCCACAGGGCGTCGGCGTCCGGCTGCACGATCGCCACCCGGGAACCCTCGTAGCGCCAGGGCAGGGTGACGAACTTCGTGTTGTGCAGGTCGATGTCCTTCAGGGACATCGCGAACGAGATCAGCTTGTCGGCGGAGCCGAGGCCGGGGTCGACGGTCAGCGACTCGGTGGCGGCGTCGGCCAGTGGCAACAGCCGCGTCGGGGTGAGGCCCTTGCTCTTCACCTCCTTCAGCAGACTGGCCACGAACGCCTGCTGCCGCTTGATCCGGCCTATGTCGCTGCCGTCGCCGATGCCGTGCCGGATCCGGACGTAGTCCAGTGCCCGCTGTCCCGACACGGTCTGCTCGCCCTTGTGGAACAGCAGCTTGCCGGGGGCGGTGAGGTGCGGGTCGAGGTCGTTCTCGTGCACGTCCTGCGGCAGGCACACCCGCACTCCGCCCACCACCTCCGTCAGCCGTGCGAAGCCCTTGAAGTCGACGACGACGGTGTGGTCGACCCGCAGCCCGGTGAGCTGTTCGACCGTGTTCTGGGTGCAGGCGGGGTTGCCCTTGGCGGTCTGGCCGACCGAGTACGCGGCATTGAACATCGTGTCCGGCTGCGCCTTCGTCCAACTGCCGTCGGACAGTCTGCAGGACGGGACGGTGACCAGGGTGTCGCGCGGGATGGAGACGGCGAGGGCGTGCCGGTGGTCGGCGTAGACGTGCAGCAGGAACGCGGTGTCGGAGCGGCCCACGTCGTCCTTGTCGCCGCCGCCCAGCGCGCTGTTGCCGCCCGTGCGGGTGTCGGAGCCGATGACCAGGATGTTCTCGCCCTTCGACGAGCCGGCCGCGGGGCGGTTGTCGGAGAGGCCGCCGGAGTCGAAGGTGCTGATGTTGCCGTCCAGCTTCAGATACAGCCAGCCGGCACCGCCCGCGGCGAGCACGAGCAGGGCCAGGCAGACCAGGAGGGCGACGCGTGGGGCGCGGCGGCGACCGCGCCGCCGCCTCTGGTCCCGGGGCGCGGCCCGGTGCCGCGGTGGCTCTGTCCTGCGCGTACTGCTGACCGTCATCGGCGTCTGCTTGCCTCTCACCCGGGGGTTGTACAGTTGCGCAATGTAGCAACTGTTGAAGAGAGGGAGGGCATGACGTGCTGCGCAACGGACTGGAGCCCTGGCATCTGCTGATCGTGGCGATCGTCGTGATCGTCCTGTTCGGCTCGAAGAAACTGCCGGACACGGCGCGTTCACTCGGCCGCTCGATGCGGATCCTCAAGAGTGAGGCGAAGGCGCTGAAGGAGGAGGGCGCCGGGGGACCGGCCTCCGGAGAGCCTGACCTCCGGGATCCGGCGCCCTCCGCGGCGCCCGTCAGCCCGTCAGAACCGGCAGCGTCCGATGGCCGTGGGAGATGAACGAGTCCACCGGCCGCAGCTCCTCGGCCGGTACGGCCGGCGTGAGG
This sequence comes from Streptomyces sp. NPDC056948, assembly GCF_042674225.1. Lineage (NCBI taxonomy): Bacteria > Bacillati > Actinomycetota > Actinomycetes > Kitasatosporales > Streptomycetaceae > Streptomyces > Streptomyces sp. NPDC056948. The sequence continues at coordinate 3,734 of NZ_JBHUQX010000101.1, read as the reverse complement.
CCGGGGAACCGCTCGAACAGGGCCGGCAGGGCCACGCGCGCCTCCAGCCGGCCGAGCGGGGCGCCCAGGCAGTGGTGGACGCCGTACCCGAAGGCCAGATGGTCCTTCGCGGCGCGGGTGACGTCGAAGACGGCGGCGTCCGGGCCGTGGTGCTCCGGGTCGCGTCCGGCGGCGGCGTACGCGGCGAGGATCGCCTCGCCCTTGCGGATCACCGCGCCGTCCGGGCCGCCCAGTTCACCGAGGGGCAGATCCTCGACGGCGTACCGCAGCGGCAGGCTGGCCACCGGTGCCTCGGCGCGCAGGGTCTCCTCGATCACATCGTCCCAGGAGGCGCGCCCGTCGCGGACGTGCGCGAGCTGGTCGGGGTGGGTGAGCAGCGCGTGGACGGCGTTGTCGAGCAGGTTGACCGTCGTCTCGTGACCGGCGCTGATCATCAGCATCAGCGTGTCGAGCAGTTCCTGCTCGCTGAGCCGCGTACCGCTCTCCTCCTCGTGGGCCGCGATCAGCGCGGAGGTGAGGTCGTCGCCGGGTGCCGCCCGTTTCGCGGCGACGAGTTCACCGAGGACGGCGTAGAACCGCGCGTAGATGTCGGCGACCTCGGCCGCGTCGGCCGAGGTGTGGAAGACGCCGTCCACCACGATCCGTAGCTCGTCCCCCAACTCCTCGGGCAGCCCCAGGAGTTCGCCGATGACCTGGATGGGCAGCGGGTAGCAGAACTCCTCCCGCAGATCGACCGCGTGGCCGTCCGCGCCGCCGCCGGCCCCGGCCTTCGCGACCCGGTCGAGCAGCGCCGCGGTGATCTCCTCGATCCGTGGCCGCAGCGCGTTGGTGCGGCGGCCGGTGAACGCCTTGGAGACAAGGGTGCGCAGCCGTTTGTGGTCGGTGCCGTAGGCCGTGAACATGTTCTGTACCGCGACCCAGGTGAACAGCGGCCAGTCCGGTGAGACCTCGCCGTCGATCCAGCGCTGCCAGTGCCGGCGCGGGTCCTTCGACACCCGTGGGTCGGTGAGCAGCCGTTTCAGAAGCGAGGTGTCGCTGACCGCCCAGGCCGGGACACCGTGGGGGAGTTCGACGGGGGTGACGGGTCCGCGCTCGCGGATCCGGGTCGCCTCGCCGTGGATGTCGCGGCCGGTCGGGTCGATCACAATCGGGTGCGTCTGATCCATCGGACTCTCCCTGGGCTGACGGCTGTTCGTACGCCGCGCGCACGCCTCGTGGGCGAGAGCGCGACACGTCCAGCCAAGTGGCCCCGACCGGGCGACGCCAGGGGGTGGAGAATCACTGGCCTGAAGAGGATTGCTGGGCCTGATTCAGACGGTCTGGCCGGCCTCCCGCTCCAAGGGCCGCGCCACGGCCCGCGCTGCCTTGGCTGCCTTCCTGCGCTGCCGCCGGCTGATGCGCGGCTCCTGGTCGGGGAGCCAGCCGAAGGTGAGGCAGCTACCGACGACGCCCAGGAGCATGCCCACGAAGAAGCCGCCCAGGTTCGAGGTCATCCAGGTCGCCAGGGAGACCAGCACCCCGATGACCGAGTAGAACAGGCGCTGGGAGGGGTTGAAGAGGATCAGTACGCCGCACAGCAGCATCACGGCCGGAAACAGATAGCCGGCCAGACCCTGCATACCGACGTGCAGGATGACGTCCAGGGACGCCTTCAGGGTGAGCAGGACCTCCGCCCCGCCCAGGGTGAGCAGCAGCCCGCCCCAGAAGGGACGGCCCGCCCGCCACCTGCGGAAGGCGGGCCGGACGTTCCCGCGTGAGCCGCCGGGCATCAGCAGCCCGACTCGCTGAAGCCCAGCTTCAGCCCCGGCAGCTTGAACACACCGGCCGTCGTGGCGTAGTTGGTCTGCCGCAGGTTGGCGATGCGCACGGTGTCGGACTGCTGGCTGAACACGCCGATCGGCCCGCGGCCCAGCTCCCCGGCCTTGTTGAGCTTGCTGGCGTCGTTGCCGATCTCGATGTTGGTGAAGGCCGCGTCGCCCGAGAGCTGGGTGGAGTCGGTGGTCAGGTCGGTGGCCCGGACCTTCTTCGCACCCTCGCCCGCCCTGATGATCAGGTTCGTGCCGCCCAGGTCCACGCTCTGGCACAGCTTGGTGAGCGTCGCGTCCTTGATCACGGAGGTGACGACCAGGACCTGACCGCCGGTTTCACCCGCGTTGGGGCTGCCCTCGGCCATCTCGTCCAGACCGCCGAACTGGGCGAAGCCGTTGCCCTTCAGCTCGGTGGCGGTGACCGTGAAGGGCATGCCGGAGATGGCGAACTGCACGCCCAGCGCCCCCTCGGCGGTGAGGACCGCGAGGCCCGCGGCGACCAGGGTGGCCGGCACCGCCATCACCGCGGCCCGGCGTGCCCGGACCCGCCCGCGGCGCGCGGGAACGTCACCGACGTCCGTGGCGGCGGGACCGTCCGGTCTTTCGGGGGTGTGCTCGGCGGAGGAGGTCATGTCTGCTCCAGGTGCGTGTCGGTGCGGATCGGACTTCGGTGGCACGTTGCCCTGGCGCGGACACCGACCGCGTACGTACGTCTCCCCGCAACTCCCGGCGGTCGCAAGGGCTTTCTCGTTACGTCGCAGTAGCCGACTCGGAAGTTACCGGGGGTTACATGAGCGGTCAAGGGAAGTGTGAACAAAGAGTGTTGAATGTGCGCCGCATGTGAGTCACCGCTGTTCGGAAACTCTCAACGCACGCACAACTCCCTTGGAAAGCCTTGACGTTGACTGACCGGTAGGTCTACAACTCTCCTCGTCTCACCGGATCCGTGGCGCCGGATCCGCCGCGCGGCACCGTCCGCGCGCCCCGGACCGCCCGTCCCGGACGGGCATCTCGCCGCCCGGTGCGTCCGCACGGGCTTTCCATCGCCCGAGTCACCCTTCACGGCACGGCCGCTCCCCCTGGATCCGCGCCATCAGCCACCCCCCGCCCGGCCCGGCCGGAGCCGCGTCCTCGTGCGTGCCTCCGGCCGGTGACCGGACTGCCGCTGCCGGTCCGTCACGTACGGAGAAGGCGTGACGGACCGGCAACGGCGGACGCCGCAGCGCGTCCCCCTCACCCCCGCTTCCGAAAGAGGTACACCCGCATGCGTACACGCACCCTGCTCGCCCTCACCGCCGCCGTCGCCGCCCTGGGCCTCGCCGCCCCCGCCTCGGCGGCCGACACCCCGGTCCTGACCACGACCGACGGCGCGGCCGTCGCGGTCGGCGACGTCCTCGACGCGTCCCTGGCGAGCCGCACCGCCGCCACCTTCTACTCCAGCGCGACCGGCACCAGCGGCATCTCGTGCACCTCCTCGGCGTTCTCCGCCAAGGTCACCGCCAACCCGGCCGCCCCGGGCACCGCCACCGAGTCCCTCGCCTCGCACACCTTCGACACCAGCGGCTGTACCACCAACGTCGTCGGTTCGCTCGGCGTCAGCGGCATCACCGTCGACAACCTGCCCTACACCGCCAGCGTGTCCTCCGACGGCACCGTCTCCGTGACCCCGGGCGCGAGCTCCGCCATCCAGTCCACGGTCAAGCTGCGCACCCTGCTGGGCAGCATCACCTGCGTCTACCAGGCACCGAGCCTGACCGGCACGGCGAGCAACGCCGACCACAGCATCTCCTTCACCAACCAGCAGTTCACGAAGGTCTCCGGTTCGTCGCTCTGCTTCAGCAACGCCTTCTTCACCGCCAAGTACGCCCCGGTGACGAAGGGCGGCGTGGCGATCAACGTCAACTGAGCTTCCGGCAAGGTCGGTTC
>NZ_JBHUQX010000100.1:0-24009 GCF_042674225.1 Streptomyces sp. NPDC056948 | reverse complement strand
GCCCATCGAGGCGGGCGCCCGGTGGGGTGCTCCCTGGGGCACGAGCTGGTTCCGTGCGTGGAGATGGCCGAGGCGAGCGGACTCCAGCGGCTGCCCGCCGGCGTCTTCGCCCCGCTCACGGCGTCCACGTACGGCTCCGGCGAGTTGCTGCGGGCCGCCCTGGACGCGGGGGCCCGCACGATCGTCTTCGGGGTCGGCGGCAGCGCCACCACGGACGGCGGCGCCGGGATGCTGTCCGCGCTGGGCGCCCGGTTCCTGGACGCGGACGGCGAGCCGGTACCGCCGGGCGGCGGCGGCCTCGCCGAGCTGGCCACAGCCGATCTGTCGGGCCTCGACCCGCGCCTCACCGAGGTCGAACTGGTCCTCGCCAGCGACGTCGACAACCCGCTGACCGGCCCGAAGGGCGCGCCCGCGGTCTACGGCCCGCAGAAGGGCGCCTCGCCGGACGACGTGGCGGCCCTGGACACCGCCCTCGCGCACTTCGCGAAGGTGCTGGAGGGGCCGGCCGGGCGGAAGGCCGCCGAGTACGCCGCCTCGCCCGGCGCGGGCGCGGCTGGTGGCATCGGCTACGGCGCCCTGCTGCTGGGCGCTCGGTTCCGCCCCGGCATCGAGGTGATGCTCGACGTGCTGGGCTTCGCACCCGCGCTGGACCGTGCCGATCTGGTGATCACCGGCGAGGGCTCCCTCGACGAACAGACCCTGCACGGCAAGGCCCCGGCGGGCGTCGCCGCGGCGGCCCGCGCCGCCGGCAAGGACGTCGTGGCGGTCTGCGGCCGCCTCGCCCTGCCCCCGGAGGTCCTGGGCCGGTCCGGCTTCCGCCGGGCCTACCCCCTGACGGACGCGGAGCCGGACGTGGCGAAGTGCATCGCCGAGGCGGGCCCGATCCTGGAGCGGGTGGCAGAACGCATCGCCAGGGACTTCCTGACCTGAGAGAGCACATTCTGTCCGACCGATTCGGGCAGTGTGCGGGCATAAGCGAAGGGCCCCGGACCGAAACCCGGTCCGGGGCCCAAGCAATGTCAAACGCTACGGCGCTACGGAAGCTGTGCCGCCCGCGCCTCCCGCCGGTTGCCGCGGAAGTTGTTCACCCGCCGAGCCGTCGCGAACAGCGGAATCACCGCACCCATGACGAGCTGAAGCGCGCACCCCGTCTGCAGCAGGAGCTGTCCGCTCGGCGCGTCGAACGCCCACGCCGCCAGCAGCCCCATGCTCAGCACGATCCACGACAGCATCGCCACGGCGAGCCGCCCCCGCGGCTTCGGGTACTCGACCCGGCTGACCATCAGCCACGCCGTCCCCAGGATCGCCAGCAGCGTCGCCACGAAGGGCAGCTCCAGCAGCACGATCGACACGACCGTCAGCGCCCCGAACGGCGATGGCATGCCCTGGAACGTCCCGTCCTTCACGGTGACGCACGAGAAGCGGGCAAGCCGCAGCACCACCGCCAACAGCACAACGATCGCGCCCACCGCCGCGACCCGCTCATGTGCGTCCCTCGCGACCATGCCGTACACGAGCACGAAGTACGCGGGTGCCAGACCGAAGCTGATCAGATCGGAGAGGTTGTCCAGCTCCGCGCCCATCGGCGACGACCGCAGCTTGCGGGCGACGAGGCCGTCGAACAGGTCGAAGACAGCCGCGCACAGCATCAGGATCACGGCCGTGGCCGCGCTGTTGCGGGCCATGCCGAATTCGTCACCCGAGAGGTGCGGGATGAGGATGCCGGTGGTCGTGAAATACACCGCCATGAACCCGCACGTGGCGTTGCCGAGTGTCAGAGTGTCCGCTATCGAGAGGCGAAGAGAGAGAGGCATCTCCTCTTCTTCGTCCACCTCGTCGGCCTCCGGGACCCAGCCGGCCTTGGTATCAGGATCAATCACGGTCAATGCGAGTCACCCCAGCCACGGTCTTCTGACCGACCTCGACGTCTACCTCCACGCCCTCGGGCAGGTAGACGTCCACGCGCGAACCGAAACGGATCAGGCCGATCCGCTCGCCCTGCTCGACCTTGGTGCCCTGGGGCACGTAGGGAACGATGCGACGGGCGACCGCGCCGGCGATCTGGATCATCTCGATGTCGCCGAGCTCGGTGTCGAAGTGCCACACGACCCGCTCGTTGTTCTCGCTCTCCTTGTTGAAAGCGGGAACAAAGCCACCGGGGATGTGCTCGACCGACGTCACCGTGCCGGCCAGCGGCGCGCGGTTGACGTGCACGTCGAGCGGGCTCATGAAGATCGCGACGCGGGTGCGGCCGTCCTTCCACGGCATGATGCTCTGCACCACACCGTCGGCGGGCGAGATGACCCGGCCCTGGGTGATCTCGCGCTCGGGGTCGCGGAAGAACCACAGCATTCCCGCCGCGAGCGCGGTGGCGGGAACGGCGACGGCCTTGGCGGCGCCGGAGCGCCGGGCACGGGCCAGGCTGAGGGCTGCGGTGGCGACGGTCGGAAGGAGCCACGGCGATGCTCCGCGCGCGAGGCGTACGCCGGCCCGGCTGTCGCGTGGTGCAGAGGTTTGGCTGTGGGGCATGGATGACCTTCGTAGCGGATGAGGCCGCACTCTGACGGGGGACGGCGGCTTTCCGGCGATCGTAGCGGCTCGGGGCCGTAACTGGGTAAGCCAGGCAGCCGAGTCGGCGGCTGAAGAGTGCTGACGGGGTGTGATCTTCTTCTCCAAGAAAACACCCCGTATCCGGACATCTAGCCCTGGAATCGATACTCTTCGAGCAGTCGCCGACCGATGATCATTTTCTGGATCTCGGCGGTACCTTCACCGATGAGCAGCATCGGAGCCTCACGGTAGAGGCGTTCGATCTCGTACTCCTTGGAGAAGCCGTAGCCGCCGTGGATCCGGAAGGCGTCCTCGACGACCTCTTTGCAGTACTCGGAGGCGAGGTACTTCGCCATCCCAGCCTCGAGGTCGTTTCGCTCACCGGAGTCCTTTTTGCGAGCTGCATTCACCATCATCGCATGCGCGGCCTCGACCTTGGTAGCCATCTCCGCGAGCTTGAACTGGATCGCCTGGTGCTGGGCGATCGGCTTCCCGAAGGTGTGACGCTGCTGCGCGTACCGGACGCCCAGTTCGAACGCACGCTGAGCGACGCCGCAGCCACGTGCCGCCACGTTGACGCGCCCGACCTCGACCCCGTCCATCATCTGGTAAAAACCACGGCCGGTGACCCCGCCGAGCACGCGATCCGCAGGAATCCGCAGGCCATCCATGATGAGTTCGGTGGTGTCGACACCCTTGTAACCCATCTTGTCGATCTTCCCGGGGATGGTGAGGCCGGGGCGGACCTCGCCGAAGCCGGGCTCCTTCTCGACGAGGAAGGTCGTCATCGACTTGTGGGGCGCGGTGCCCTCGGGGTGACCTTCGTCACTTCGGACCAGAACGGCCACCAGAGACGACGTTCCGCCGTTCGTCAGCCACATCTTCTGGCCGTTCAGGACGTACTCCTCGCCGTCCCGCACCGCCTTCGACGTGATCGCCGAGACGTCCGAGCCGAGGGCCGGCTCCGACATCGAGAACGCGCCACGGATGTCGCCCGCCGCCATCCTCGGCAGGAAATGGTCCTTCTGTTCCTGCGTCCCGTGCTGCTTGAGCATGTACGCCACGATGAAGTGGGTGTTGATGATGCCGGACACCGACATCCACCCGCGGGCGATCTCCTCCACGCACAGCGCGTACGTCAGGAGAGACTCGCCCAGACCGCCGTACTCCTCGGGGATCATCAGGCCGAACAGGCCCAACTCCTTCAGCCCGTCGACGATCTGCTGCGGGTACTCGTCGCGGTGCTCCAGCTCCGTCGCGACCGGGATGATCTCCTTGTCCACGAAGTCCCGGACGGTGGACAGGATCTCCTGCTGGATGTCCGTCAGACCGGCGGTCTGGGCGAGTCGCGCCATGGCTACTTCTCCTGCTCCTTGAGCTCGGGGCGGCCGGGCTGCTCGCCGCCGCGCTCCTTGATGTACGTCTCGGTCGGCACCATGACCTTGCGGCGGAACACGCAGACCAGCGTGCCGTCCTGCTTGTAGCCCTTGGTCTCGACGTAGACGATGCCGCGGTCGTTCTTCGACTTGGACGGCCACTTGTCGAGCACGGTCGTCTGGCCGTAGACCGTGTCACCGTGGAAGGTCGGCGCCACGTGCTTGAGCGACTCGATCTCCAGGTTGGCGATGGCCTTGCCGGAGACGTCCGGGACCGACATGCCGAGCAGGAGGGAGTAGATGTAGTTCCCGACCACCACGTTCTTGCCGAAGTCCGTCGTCTTCTCGGCGTAGTTGACGTCCATGTGGAGCGGGTGGTGGTTCATGGTGAGGAGACAGAAGAGGTGGTCGTCGTACTCCGTGACCGTCTTTCCCGGCCAGTGCTTGTACGTCGCCCCGACCTCGAACTCCTCGTAGGTGCGTCCGAACTGCATCGTCGTCACGCCTCCGGGATCTCGAACTTGCTGGTGCGCTGCATGCCGGCGGCGCGTCCCTTGCCGGAGACGACCAGGGCCATCTTGCGGCTGGCCTCGTCGATCATCTCGTCGCCGAGCATCGCGGAGCCCTTCTTGCCGCCCGCCTCGGACGTGTAGTAGTCGTACGCGTCCAGGATCAGCTCGGCGTGGTCGTAGTCCTCCTGGGACGGCGAGAAGATCTCGTTGGACGCCTCGACCTGGCCCGGGTGCAGCACCCACTTGCCGTCGAAGCCGAGGGCGGCGGCGCGCTGGGCGACCTCGCGGTAGCCGTCGATGTTGCGGATCTGCAGGTAGGGGCCGTCGATCGCCTGGAGGTTGTTGGCGCGGGCGGCCATCAGGATCTTCATCAGGATGTAGTGGTAGGCGTCCGCCGGGTAACCGGGCGGCTGCTCGCCCACGACCAGCGACTTCATGTTGATGGAGGCCATGAAGTCGGCCGGGCCGAAGATGATCGTCTCGACGCGCGGGGAGGCCGTCGCGATCTCGTTGACGTTGTTCAGGCCCTGCGCGTTCTCGATCTGCGCCTCGATGCCGATCTTGCCGACCTCGAAGCCCATCGTCTTCTCGATCTGCGTCAGCAGCAGGTCGAGGGCGACGACCTGCTGGGCCGTCTGCACCTTCGGCAGCATGATGCAGTCGAGGTTCTGGCCGGCGCCCTCGACGACGGTGACGACGTCCCGGTACGTCCACTCGGTCGTCCAGTCGTTGACCCGCACGACGCGCGTCTTGCCCGTCCAGTCGCCCTCGTTGAGGAACTTGACGATGGTGTGCCGCGCCTCGGGCTTGGCGAGCGGGGCGCACGCGTCCTCCAGGTCGAGGAAGACCTGGTCCGCCGGGAGGCCCTGGGCCTTCTCCAGGAAGCGGGGGTTCGAGCCCGGTACCGCCAGGCAGGAACGCCGGGGGCGAAGGCGGTTGACGGTCGTCATGCGGGGACCTCCAGGGGGTCGAGCTTGTTCGCTTTCCGGATCTCGTCGACGATGCGGCCGATGATTCCGGTGATGTCGAAGTCCTTCGGGGTGAAGACGGCGGCCACTCCGGCGGCCCTGAGCTGCTCGGCGTCCCCGTTGGGGATGATGCCACCGGCGATCACCGGAATATCTGTGGCACCGGCCACACGGAGCCGTTCGAGCACGTCCGGGACCAGTTGGGCGTGCGAGCCGGACAGGATGGACAGGCCCACCGCGTGCACGTCCTCATCGACGGCCGCGTCCACGATCTGCTCGGGCGTCAGCCGGATGCCCTGGTAGACCACCTCGAAGCCGGCGTCACGCGCCCGCACGGCGATCTGCTCCGCGCCGTTGGAGTGCCCGTCCAGCCCCGGCTTGCCGACCAGGAAGCGCAGCTTGCCGACTCCCAGGTCCTTGGCCGTCAGATCCACCTTGCGGCGGACCAGGGCCAGCGTGCTGCCCTCCTCGACCGGGACGGCCACGGGCGCCGACGAGACGCCCGTCGGGGCGCGGAACTCGCCGAACACCTCGCGCAGGGCCCCGGCCCACTCGCCGGTGGTCGCCCCGGCGCGGGCGCACTCCAGGGTGGCCTCCATGAGGTTCTCGGTGCCGCGGGCGGCCTCCTTCAGCCGCTCCAGCACCTTGCAGGGGCGCGGGTGGTTGAAGGGCGGCTGGTAGCGGTGGTCGCGCCACTGCTGGAGCGAGGCGATGACGCGGGCCTCGACCGCCGGGTCGACCGTCTGGATCGCGGTGTCCAGGTCGGCGGTCAGCGGGTTCGGTTCGGTGCCCTCGAAGGCGTTGACACCGATGATCTTCTCCTGGCCGGACTCGATCCGGCCCCGGCGTTCCGCGTGCGAGGAGACAAGCTGGGACTTGAGATAGCCGGACTCGACGGCCGCCATCGCGCCGCCCATCTCCTGGATGCGGTCGATCTCCGCGAGGGCGGACTCGACCAGTTCCTCCACCTTCGCCTCGATCACCTTCGAGCCGTCGAAGATGTCCTCGTACTCCAGCAGATCGCTCTCGTACGCCAGCACCTGCTGGATGCGCAGCGACCACTGCTGGTCCCAGGGGCGGGGCAGGCCCAGCGCCTCGTTCCAGGCGGGGAGCTGCACGGCACGCGCGCGTGCGTCCTTGGAGAGGGTCACGGCCAGCATCTCGAGCACGATCCGCTGGACGTTGTTCTCCGGCTGAGCCTCCGTCAGGCCCAGGGAGTTGACCTGGACGCCGTAGCGGAAGCGGCGGTGCTTGGGGTTCTCGATGCCGTACCGCTCGCGGGTGACCTTGTCCCAGATGCGGCCGAAGGCGCGCATCTTGCACATCTCCTCGACGAAGCGGACGCCCGCGTTCACGAAGAAGGAGATGCGGCCGACGACGTCGCCCATGCGCTCCTGCGGCACCTGGCCGGAGTCGCGCACGGCGTCGAGCACGGCGATCGCGGTGGACATCGCGTACGCGATCTCCTGCACCGGCGTGGCGCCCGCCTCCTGCAGGTGGTAGCTGCAGATGTTGATCGGGTTCCACTTCGGGATGTGGGAGACCGTGTACGCGATCATGTCCGTCGTCAGACGGAGCGACGGCCCCGGCGGGAACACATGGGTGCCCCGGGACAGGTACTCCTTGACGATGTCGTTCTGGGTCGTGCCCTGGAGCTGGGTGATGTCCGCACCCTGCTCCTCGGCGACGACCTGGTAGAGCGCCAGCAGCCACATGGCCGTGGCGTTGATGGTCATCGAGGTGTTCATCTGCTCCAGGGGGATGTCCTGGAACAGCCGGCGCATGTCACCGAGGTGCGCGATCGGCACACCGACCCGGCCGACCTCGCCGCGGGCGAGGACGTGGTCGGAGTCGTAGCCGGTCTGCGTCGGCAGGTCGAACGCCACCGACAGACCCGTCTGCCCCTTGGCGAGATTGCGCCGGTACAGCTCGTTGGACGCCTCGGCCGTGGAGTGACCGGCGTACGTGCGCATGAGCCACGGCCGGTCCTTCTGACGCTCACTCATGGACGACCTCAGATGTTCCGGAAGCGGTTGATGGCGTCGATGTGCTTGGCGCGCTTCTCGTGGTCGCGCACGCCGAGGCCCTCCTCGGGGGCCAGCGTGAGCACGCCGACCTTGCCCTGGTGGAGGTTGCGGTGCACGTCGTACGCGGCCTGGCCGGTGTCCTCGAGGGAGTACACCTTCGACAGCGTCGGGTGGATCTTGCCCTTCGCGATGAGCCGGTTGGCCTCCCAGGCCTCGCGGTAGTTGGCGAAGTGCGAGCCGATGATCCGCTTCAGGGACATCCACAGGTAGCGGTTGTCGTACTCGTGGTTGTAGCCCGAGGTGGAGGCGCAGGTGACGATGGTGCCGCCCTTGCGCGTGACGTAGACCGAGGCGCCGAAGGTCTCGCGGCCGGGGTGCTCGAAGACGATGTCGACGTCCTCGCCGCCGGTGAGCTCGCGGATGCGCTTGCCGAAGCGCTTCCACTCCTTGGGGTCCTGGGTGTTCTCGTCCTTCCAGAACTTGTAGCCCTCGGCGTTGCGGTCGATGATCGCCTCGGCGCCCATCGCCCGGCAGATGTCCGCCTTCTGCTCGCTGGAGACGACGCAGATCGGGTTGGCGCCGCCGGCCAGCGCGAACTGGGTGGCGTAGGAGCCGAGTCCGCCGCTCGCGCCCCAGATGAGCACGTTGTCGCCCTGCTTCATGCCGGCGCCGTTGCGGGAGACGAGCTGCCGGTAGGCGGTGGAGTTGACCAGGCCGGGGGCGGCGGCCTCCTCCCAGCTCAGGTGGTCGGGCTTGGGCATGAGCTGGTTCGACTTGACCAGCGCGACCTCGGCGAGGCCGCCGAAGTTGGTCTCGAAGCCCCAGATGCGCTGCTCGGGGTCGAGCATCGTGTCGTTGTGGCCGTCGCTGGACTCCAGCTCGACGGAGAGACAGTGCGCGACGACCTCGTCGCCGGGCCGCCAGGCGTTGACGCCCGGGCCGGTGCGCAGGACGACGCCCGCGAGGTCGGAGCCGATGACGTGGTACGGCAGGTCGTGGCGCTTGGTGAGCTCGCTGAGCCGGCCGTAGCGCTCCAGGAATCCGAACGTCGACAGCGGCTCGAAGATCGAGGTCCACACCGAGTTGTAGTTGACCGAGGAGGCCATGACGGCCACCAGGGCCTCGCCCGGGCCGAGCTCCGGGACCGGGACCTCGTCCAGGTGGATCGACTTGCGGGGGTCCTTGTCGCGGGTCTCGAGGCCCGCGAACATCTCCGTCTCGTCCTTGTGCACGGTGATCGCGCGGTACGACTCGGGCAGCGGGAGGGCGGCGAAGTCCTCCGACACGGAGTCGGGCGACTGGATCGCGGCCAGGATGTCCTTCATGGTCACGGTGTTGCCTCCGGCGGTGTGCGCCCTGAGGGAGGGGCGCTGAGGGTTACGGCGGTGCTGCTGAGGGTTGAGGGTGTGCCGTCGGTTCGGCGGTGGTGCTGTTCGGCAGCGCTTTGTGGCGCGGGAGGTTGCCTGTGACGCAGGCGTCCGGGCGAGCAGGCGGTGGGCTTGCTGGGACGTCGCCCGGACCTCTTCAACGTATGACACCGCGTGTCACCCCGCAAGGCACTGAGTGCCAGAACTTGCTCTCAGATGAAATCTTTACGTAACAAATGAGCGATGATCGATCGAATGGCCTCGGTGGGACATGTCAAAACGGCCCCTGACATGCCAAAACGGCCACCCCACGGGGTGGCCGTCATCACAGTGGTGCGAGCTGCTCAGCGCTCCTTGAGTGCCTGCTCGATCGTCCTCATGACCTCGTCCAGCGGGGCGTCGGTACGGGCGACGGTCACCAGCACCTCGCCCTGGGTGGAGGCCGTCGCCGCGGCCGGCTGCGGGTCCGTGGAGCGCCCGGCCCCGATGCCCGTGCCGAAGGTCTTGCGCACGATCGCGAAGGCGTGGTCGAGCTGCGTCTCCACGTCCCCCTGCCCGCCGGCCCGCAGCCAGCGCCGCAGGACGTGGTTGTGGGCGGTGACCACGGCGGACGCGGCGACCTCCGCCAGCAGCGGGTCGTCGTTGGCGTCGTCGGCGTGCGCGCGCTCGTCGAAGTGGCCGAGGAGATAGCGGGTGAACAGACGCTCGTAGCGGGCCACCGAAGCGATCTCCGCCTCTCGCAGCGTGGGCACCTCGCGCGTCAGCTTGTAACGGGCGACCGAGATCTCCGGCCGGGCCGCGTACATCTTCATGACTTCCTTGATGCCGCGGCACACCGTGTCGAGCGGATGCTCGTGCGCGGGCGCGGCGTTGAGCACCGCCTCGGCACGGATCAGGGTGTCGTCGTGATCGGGGAAGATCGCCTCTTCCTTGGAGCGGAAGTGGCGGAAGAACGTGCGGCGCGCGACTCCGGCCGCGGCCGCGATCTCGTCGACGGTGGTCGCCTCGTACCCCTTGGTCGCGAACAGCTCCATCGCGGCGGCCGCCAGTTCCCGGCGCATCTTGAGCCGCTGGGCGGCGGCGCGAGAGCCTGCGGGACGTTCCGGCGCGTCGGTCGTAGCTGGTGTACGTGAGGACTTGGCGGGCTGGGGCATGCCCTGAACGTACTGCATGTGCGCAGCTCGCTGCGCGTGGCCTGGTTCGTGGAACCGGTCCGGGCCGAGCAGGCCACCCCACTCGTCGCCGGACCGGAACCAGTCGCCGGGACCCTCAGCGCTTGGCATATTCGCGGAAGCCACGGCCGGTCTTGCGGCCGAGGCAGCCCGCGGCCACCAAGTGCTCCAGCAGCGGCGCCGGGGCGAGCCCCGGGTCGCGGAACTCGCGGTGCAGGACCTTCTCGATGGCGAGTGAGACATCGAGTCCGACGACGTCCAGCAGCTCGAAGGGGCCCATCGGGTACCCGCCGCCCAGCCTCATCGCCGCGTCGATGTCGTCGAGGGAGGCGTAGTGCTCCTGGACCATCTTGATCGCGTTGTTCAGGTACGGGAACAGCAGCGCGTTCACGATGAAGCCCGCCCGGTCCCCGCAGTCGACCGCGTGCTTCCTGATCCGGCCGCAGACCTCACGGACCGTCGCGTGGACGTCGTCGGCCGTCAGCACCGTACGGACGACCTCGACCAGCTTCATGGCCGGCGCCGGGTTGAAGAAGTGCATGCCGATCACGTCCTGCGGGCGCGAGGTGGCACGGGCGCAGGCGACGACCGGCAGGGACGAGGTGGTGGTGGCCAGGATCGCGCCCGGCTTGCAGACCTTGTCCAGCGCGGCGAACAACTGCCGCTTGACCTCCAGGTCCTCGGCGACCGCCTCCACGGCCAGGTCGACGTCGGCGAAGTCGTCGTACGTGCCCGTCGGAGTGATGCGCTCCAGGGTCTGCGCGGCGGCCTCGGCGGTCAGCCGGCCCTTGTCGACCGAGCGGGCCAGGGACTTGCCGATCCGGGCCTTCGCGGCCTGCGCCTTCTCCTCGCTGCGGGCGGCGATGACCACCTCGTACCCGCCCTTGGCGAAGACCTCGGCGATACCGGAGGCCATCGTGCCCGAGCCCGCGACACCGACCGAGTGGACCTCCCGGCCCGCGGTCAGGCCGCCGCCCTCCAGCGGGGTCAGCGCGTCCCGCACGACGACCGAGCTGCCCGGTGCCTCGTAGGTGTAGAAACCACGCCCCGCCTTACGGCCGGTCAGGCCCGCCTCGCTCAACTGCGCGAGGATCGGGGCCGGTGCGTGCAGGCGGTCGCGGGACTCGGCGTACATCGCCTCCAGGACCGTGCGCGCGGTGTCGACGCCGATCAGGTCGAGCAGGGCCAGCGGGCCCATGGGCAGCCCGCAGCCCAGCCGCATCGCGGCGTCGATGTCCTCGCGGGAGGCGTACTTCGCCTCGTACATCGCGGCGGCCTGGTTGAGGTAGCCGAACAGCAGGCCGTCGGCGACGAACCCCGGGCGGTCGCCGACCGCGACGGGCTCCTTGCCCAGGTCCAGGGCGAGGTCGGTGACCGCCGTGACGGCCGCCGGCGCGGTCAGCACCGAGGAGACGACCTCGACCAGCTTCATCGCCGGGGCCGGGTTGAAGAAGTGCAGGCCCAGCACCCGCTCCGGACGGGAGGAGTCGGCGGCCAGCCGGGTGACGGACAAGGCGTTGGTGCCGGTCGCCAGGATCGTCTCGGGGCGCACGATCCCGTCCAGCTCCCGGAAGATCTGCTGCTTGACCTCGTACGACTCCGGCGCCACCTCGATGACCAGGTCGGCGTCTGCGGCCGCCCTGAGGTCGGTGGAGGTGCGGACCCGGGCGAGGATGTCCGTACGGTCCTGCTCGGTGAGCCGCTCGCGCTCGACGCCACGGGCGGTGGAGGCCTCCAGGGCGGCGGCGCACTTCGCGGCCTGGGCCTCGCTGATGTCGATGCCGACGACCTCGCGGCCGGCCTTGGCGAGGACCTCGGCGATGCCGGTGCCCATCGTGCCGAGGCCGACGACGGCGATGGTCTGCAGCGGGGACTGGGACGGGTCGGAAAGGGGAGTGGCCATCGCGGGACTCCAGGAATGAGGGTGACGACGGGGAACACGCCCGGGTGCGCCGAGGGGCGCACCGGGTGCGTGAGAAGTGCGGGTGTTGCCGGGCTGCAAGCGCACACGCCCGGTGAAGGGAGGACCGGCCCTGTCCCGGGGCCGAGTCTCACCGCGGTACCTGAGGTACCGAACCGACTGCTCTCACGACGGCCGCGTCACCAGACCGCCGCGAGGAAATACGAGTGGGTAACTCGCTCGTCTGAGCTTAACTGGCGGGTAACGAGCACGCCAGCCCTCGTCTTTGTGATGTACGTCCCGCGCAGCTCGCGGCGCCCCTACCCTCTCAGTCATGGACGAAGAGTTGCGATCACTCACGCTGCGCTTACGGCAGGAGTCGGGGGCGGGGTCCGCGTTCGAGCGGCTTGTGGCGACCGATGACGTCGACGCCCTGGCGGGTGTGCTGACCGAACCCGGGCAGCAGCTGTGGGCGAGGGAACTGGCCGCGTTCCGGCTCGGGCTCGCGCGGGACCGGCGGGCCTTCGAGGCCCTGGTGCTGCTGCTGAACCACCGTGACCCGCCGCGCTGCGCCTCCGCCGCCTACGCCCTCGCCCGCCTCGGCGACCCGCGCACCGCCCGCGCGGCCGCCGCCCTCGCGACCAACGAACTGCGCGTCGCCTACGCCCTCCACCCCGTACGGCTCCTGGTCGAGCTGCGCGCCCCGGAGGCCGTGCCCGCGCTGATCACCACCCTGCGGCGGCGGCTGCGGCCGCACGATCCCTACCGTCGTGTGGCCCTCGCCTGTGTGGACGGACTCGGCACGCTCGGCGACGCCCGGGCCAGGCCCGTCCTGGACGAGGCCCTCGCTCATCCGGTGCTCGCCGAGGCGGCGGTGCGTGCGCTGGGGAGGATTCCGAAGCAGCGGTGAGGTCAGCGGGGGAGCGGTCTCGCGTAGCGCACTTCGGGGACGGTGGTGCCCTCCACCTCGAAGGGCTCCTCGGTGCCGTCCGCGTCGAAGCCGGCCCGTTCGTAGAAACGCCGGGCCCGGCCGTTCTCCTTGAGGACCCACAGGAGCAGACGGCCGTGTCCCGCGCGGGAACAGCGCTCGACCGACTCCGTGAGCAGCGCCCGCCCCACGCCGCGTCCCAGGTGCTCCGGGTGGACGTAGACGGCGTACAACTCGGCGTCCGGTGTACGGACTTCACCGTCCCGGTACGGGCCGTGGCAGGCCCAGCCGACGAGCTCGCCGGCGGTGTCCTCGGCGACCAGGTTCACCACGCTGCCGTCGGCCTGCGCGAAGTACGTACGGCGGCGCTCCGCGTCCTCGGCGGTGCTCAGGCCGTCCAGGTACGCCTGCGGGATCAGCCCGCGGTACGCGCTCTGCCAGCCGCGTACGCGGATCTCCGCGACACGGTCGCAGTCGGCGAGCGTCATCTCCCGGACCCGGAGCCCGTTCACTCCGCCACCACCGCGAACGCCTCGATCTCCATCAGGAACTCCGGCCGGACCAGGCCGGCGACCCGCACCGCCGAGGCGGCCGGCAGCCGGTCGTCGGGTATGTGCTCGGCGCGGGCGGCGCGGATGGCCGGCATATGGGCCATGTCCGTGACGAAGTAGGTGAGTTTGACGACGTCGTCGAAGGTCGCCCCGGCCGTGGCCAGGCAGCGCCCGAGGTTCTCGAAGACCTGACGGGCCTGCGCCGCCGGGTCGCCCTCGCCGACCAGCCCGCCCCGCTCGTCGAGCGGGAGTTGGCCGGCGACGGCCACGAAACGGCCGGTGCCCATGACGACGTGGCTGTACTGGGCAGCGGCAGCGACCCCGTCGGGGGCGGAGATCCTCGTCAGCTCGCTCATGGGGCCATAGTGGACCACGGGTCTGACAAAGCCCGCCCCGACGGACGGTCAGGGGCTTAGCTGCGGAAGCCGAGCAGGCGGTGCAGGGTCGAGCCGCGTGCGGACATCGACGCCGTCTTCGACGTCAGCGGCTCGGGGTCCGGCAGGGCGTCGCAGGTCGCGTCCCGTGTGCCGATACCACGCGGCACGGTGCCGTCGGACAGATACGTCGCCAGGTACTTGTCCAGGCAGGCGTTCCCGCTCAGCGTGATGCCGTGGTTGCCGCCGCCCTGCTCGACGACCAGGCTGGAGCGCGCCAGCAGGTCATGGACGGTGACGCCGCCCTCGTAGGGAGTGGCCGCGTCGTTCGTCGCCTGGAACAGCAGGGCCGGCGGCAACTGGCCGTTGGCGATGCTCACCGGGCGCGCTCCGTCGGTCGGCCAGAACGCGCACGGTGCATTGTACCAGGCGTTGTTCCAGGTCATGAACGGCGCCTTCTCGTACGCCGCCCAGTTGTCCTTGCGCCACTGGTGCCAGTCACGCGGCCAGAACGCGTCCCGGCACTGCACCGCGGTGTAGATGCTGTAGCTGTTGTCGTCGGCGGCGTCGATCGCGCCGAAGTTCTTGTACACCTCGACCAGCGGGGCGGTGGTCTTACGGTTCACATACGCCGCGAACGCCTCCGCCAGATAAGGCCAGTAGCCGTTGTAGTAGGAGCCCGGGACGAAGGTGTCCTCCAGCTCCGCGGCGCCCACCCTGCCGCCCGCCGGATCCTTGGCCAGTGCCGCCCGCATCGCGTACCACGCGGCTTCGATCTTCTCCGGGTCGGTGCCGAGCCGGTACCGCTCGTCGTGCTTGGCGACCCAGGCCATGAAGGCGCGGTGGCGGTCGTTGAAGGCGTGGTCCTGGTTGAGGTTGGCGGTGTACCAGACGTCGGTGGGGTCGACGATCGAGTCCAGGACCATGCGCCGCACGTGCTGCGGGTACAGCCGCCCGTAGACCGCGCCCAGATAGGTGCCGTACGAGTAGCCGAAGTAGTTGATCTGCCGCGCGCCCAGTGCCTGCCGGATCGCATCGATGTCGTGCGCGGCGCTGACCGTGTTGATGTGCGGCAGCAGGTGCCCGTACTTCTCGGTGCAGGCGACGGCGAAGGACTTGGCGCGGGCGAGGTTGGCCCGCTCGGCCTCGGGCGTGCCCGGCACGGAGTCCGGGCGCACCGGGCCGAAGTAGCCGGGCTCGCAGTCCAGCGCGGGCCTGCTCTCGCCCACTCCGCGCGGGTCGAAGCCGATGATGTCGTACTGGGCCGCGACCTCCTTGGGCAGCGAGGTCGCGACGAAGCCGGCGAGCGTCAGACCGTCGCCGCCGGGGCCGCCGGGGTTGACCAGCAGCGGGCCCTGGAACCTCTCGGCGGTGTGCGGGACGCGGGACAGCGCGAGGGTGATCTGCGGACCGCGCGGGTTCGCGTGGTCGAGCGGCACCTTGAGAGACGCGCACTGGAGCATCGGATAGTCGGTGGTGCCGCACTTCTTCCAGCCGGGTTTCGCGGCGCGAAACGTTTCCGCGGAGTGCGGTGCGCTCGCCTCGGCGGGCCCGGCCGTAAGGCTCCCGGCCAGCACGACGGCAGCGCCGCACAGCGCGGCTGCGCGTGTTCTCATGGAGTCCTTCCAGGACGGAGAGGCGTCGGACCGCGGAGTTCACGGTCATCGCCGATTCGTCCCGGCAAGCGGCCCTGGAAGAACGTGTTCTGTCAAGACTTGACCCGATTGGGTCGCGAGATGCCCTCGAACGCTCCTATATGAGCGACAGTTGGGTGGGCTCGGGCGTCGGCGGCTCGGCCGGTTCGGGCGGCCGGATCCGGCGCGGCAGGTCCGCGCGCGTGGGCCCGATGCCGTACTCCTCCGCCAGCTCGTGGACCTGACGGGTGATCCGGCGCTGATACCACTTCGGGGCGTAGGAGCCCTCCGCGTACAGCCGCTCGTACCGGGCCACCAGATAGGGATGCTCCCGGCCCAGCCAGGCCATGAACCACTCGCGGGCGCCGGGCCGCAGATGCAGCACCAGCGGGGTGACGGACGTGGCGCCGGAGGCCGCGATCGCCCGCACGGTGGCCCGCAGTTGGGCCGGCTGGTCGCCCAGGAACGGGATCACCGGAGCCATCAACACCCCGCAGCCGATGCCGTGCTCGCTCAGGGTCCGTACGACGTCCAGGCGCCGCTCCGGCGCGGGCGTGCCCGGCTCGACGGTGCGCCACAGCTCGGCGTCGGTGAAGCCGACCGAGACGGATATGCCGACGTCGGTCACCTCCGCGGCCTGCTTGATCAGGTCCAGGTCGCGCAGGATCAGCGTGCCCTTGGTCAGGATCGAGAAGGGGTTCGCGTGATCGCGCAGGGCCGAGATGATGCCCGGCATCAGGCGGTAGCGGCCCTCGGCGCGCTGGTAGCAGTCGACGTTCGTGCCCATCGCGATGTGCTCGCCTTGCCAGCGCCGCGAGCCGAGCTGCCGGCGCAGCAGCTCGGGCGCGTTGATCTTGACCACGATCTGGCTGTCGAAGCCGAGGCCCGTGTCGAGGTCGAGATAGCTGTGCGTCTTGCGCGCGAAGCAGTACACGCACGCGTGCGAGCAGCCGCGATAGGGGTTGACCGTCCACTGGAACGACATCCGCGAGACCGCCGGCACCCGGTTGATGATCGAACGGGCCCGGATCTCGTGGAAGGTGATGCCGGCGAACTCCGGCGTGTCGAAGGTGCGGGTGGTCACCGCGTCCGCACCGAACAGCGCGGAGTCGGCCCGGCTGTGTTCGGAGTCCGTTGTGAGGTTCTCCCAGCGCATGACGCCTCCTCGGTAGCACTGACCACAGAATAGAACACATGTTCCCTTGATCGTGCGAGGGTGTTTTGCGAACGTGTTCGACCGGGTTCGGGGACCCCGATTTGGGGGGCCGGGCAGCGGGGTGGTTGGCTTGCCCCGACCCCCGAGAAACCATGTCCTGGAGGAACCTGATGGCGCAGGTCGAGGCCACTACGGAGCGGATCGTCGCGGCGGACGCGGAGACGGTGTTCGACGCCCTCGCCGACTACAGCGGCACGCGCGAGAAGCTGCTGCCCGAGCACTTCAGCGAGTACGAGGTGCGCGAGGGCGGCGACGGCGAGGGCACCCTCGTCCACTGGAAGCTCCAGGCCACCAGCAAGCGCGTGCGCGACTGCCTCCTGGAGGTCGGCGAGCCCACCGACGGTGAGCTGGTCGAGAAGGACCGCAACTCCTCCATGGTCACCACCTGGCGGGTCACCCCGGCCGGTGAGGGCAAGTCCCGGGTCGTCGTGACCACCACCTGGACCGGCGCCGGCGGCATCGGCGGCTTCTTCGAGAAGACCTTCGCGCCCAAGGGTCTCGGCCGGATCTACGACGCGATGCTCGCCAAGCTCGCCGCCGAGGTCGAGAAGTAACCGCCCGCCTCCCCAAGGTCCAGCCTCGCGGGGGCCGTTGCGCCCCCTCACCGGTTCGGGTGATCTCCGGGCGGACCCGCCGCATGCCGTAACTCGTCGTGCTTGCTCATAGTTGTCGCTTTTACGCGGGAATTGTGCGGCAGCGCGACGAGGGGAGCGGTAGGTGGGCGGAATCACTCTGGCGCAGGACGAACCGGCGGTGGCGCCACCCGACACCCCCGCCCCACCACCTGCCCCGGCCGAAGAACTGAGCCCCCGCCGGGTCCGGTTGATCTTCTTCGCTCTCATGCCGGCCCTGCTCCTGGCCGCCCTGGAGCAGATGATCGTCGCCACCGCGCTCCCGAAGATCGTCGGCGAGCTGCACGGCCTGGACCGGATGTCCTGGACGATCACCGCCTACCTGCTCACCGCCACCGTCGGACTGCCGATCTACGGCAAGCTCGGCGATCTGCTGGGCCGCAAGGGCGTCTTCCAGTTCGCCATCGTCGTCTTCGTCGCCGGCTCCGCCCTCGCGGGCCGCGCGCAGACCATGGACCAGCTCATCGCCTTCCGCGCCCTCCAGGGCGTCGGCGCGGGCGGCCTCATGATCGGCGTCCAGGCGATCATCGCGGACATCGTGCCGCCCCGGCGGCGCGCCCGCTACATGGGCCTGATCGGCGCCGCGTTCGGCCTCGCCTCCGTGGCCGGACCGCTGCTCGGCGGCTACTTCACGGACCACCTCTCCTGGCGCTGGTGCTTCTACGTCAACGTGCCCTTCGGCCTGCTCACCCTCGCCGTCGTCGCCGTCGCGCTGAAGCTCCCGAAGCCGGCCGCCAGGGCCCGGCTGGACGTCCTCGGCGCGCTGCTGCTGACCGCCGCCTCCACCTGCCTGGTACTGCTCACCAGTTGGGGCGGCGCCGAGTACGCCTGGGACTCGCGCATGATCCTCGGCCTCGGCGCCGGAGCGGCCGCGGCGGCCGTGCTCTTCCTCGTCGTCGAGCGCTTCGCCGTCGAACCCCTCATCCCGCTGCGGTTGTTCAAGGACTCCGTCTTCAACGTCACCGGCCTCGTCGGCCTGGTGATCGGAGCCGGACTGTTCGGCGCCGCCAGCTATCTGCCGACCTGGCTGCAGATGGTCGACGGGGCCTCCGCCACCGAGTCGGGCCTGCTCATGCTGCCGATGACGGGCGGCATCGTCGGTGCCTCGATCATCGCCGGCCAGCTCATCAGCCACACCGGCCGCTACAAGGCCTACCCGATCCTCGGCGGTGCCCTCTCCGTCGCCGGCATGTGGCTGCTCTCCCGCCTCGACGCCGACACGCCCCGGCTGCACTACAGCATCTGGACGGCCGTCCTCGGCGCCGGCATCGGCATGGTGATGCCGGTCCTGATCCTCGCCGTGCAGAACTCGGTGCGCCCCGCCGACCTCTCCACGGCCACCAGCGCCAACAACTACTTCCGGCAGATCGGCGGCAGCGTCGGAGCGGCCGTCTTCGGCACCCTCTTCGCCGGCCGGCTCGCCGACGCGCTGGCCGAGAGCCTCCCCACGCGCGCGGGCGACCGGCTGCCCGAGTCCGAGTCCATCACCCCGCAGCTCGTGCACGCGCTGCCCCCGGCACTGCGCGACGGCTACATCCGGGCGTACGCCGACGCCATGCCGCGGATCTTCCTCTACCTGGTGCCGGTGCTCGTCCTCGGACTGGTCATCGCCTTCTTCCTCAAGGAGAAACCACTGGTGTCCCACTACGCCTCCGCCACCGACCCGGACACGGCGCCGGGGAACGCCGCGATCCCGCAGGCCCGCGCACCACACGCGGCCGGAATGCCCGTCTGCGGCTCGGTGCAGCACCACGACGGGACCGTGGTGCCCCGCGCGGCGCTCACGCTCATCGACGTCACCGGGCAGCAGACCGGGCGCGGCGCGAGCGGTGAGGACGGGCGCTACGCGCTCCCCACCCCGGGTCCCGGCGCCTACGTGCTGATTGCCGCCGCGGGCGGCCACCAGCCGCAGGCGGTCTCCGTGACGGTCGGCGAACGCCCCGTCGAACTGGACATCGTCCTCGGCGGCGCCGGAAACCTCGTCGGCAGCGTCGTCACCGCCGACGGCACCCCCGTGCGGGACGCCACCGTCACCCTCACCAACGCGCACGGGGCGGTCGTGGCCACCACCCGCAGCGGCCGGGAAGGCGGCTACGTCATCACCGAACTGGTCGCCGGGGAGTACACGCTCGCCGCCGGCGCGCCCGCCTTCCGCCCGGCCGCGCTGCTCGTCACCGTCCAGGCCGATCGCGAGACCCGCCGGGACATCGAACTCTCCGGCGGCGCCGTCCTGCGCGGCACCGTCCGGGCGGGCGGCGGCCGGCCCGTGGAGGACGCCCGTGTGACCCTGCTGGACGTGGCGGGCAACGTCGTCGACACCCTCACCACCGGCCCCGACGGGACGTTCCGGTTCGTCGACCTGTCCTCCGGCGAGTACACCGTCATCGCCGCCGGATACCCGCCCGTCGCCACCGTCCTCCAAGTCGCCGGAGGCGGCCGCACCGAGCGGGATCTGCAGCTGGGCCACGAGGACTGAGGCGCACCGGCGTGCGGGGTCGTACGCCGGTGCGAGGCCCGCGCGAGCAATTCCCGCATTGCCTCACATCGCGACCGGAGGGCGCCGTACGGTGGTGACGCCGGCACAGATCTCGCGGATCCGTGGGGAGAGAGGGCCTGGGCCATGGATCGTGGCACCGAGAGGGACGCATCCCCCAGCCCTGGAGCTGGACACGGCACGGTGACGGAACCCGCCGAGCCCGGCCGGGTCCCCCTGGCCGTCGTCGTGGTCGACCGCGAGGGCCTCGTGTCCCACTGGAGTCGGGGCGCACGGCGCCTGTTCGGCGTCCCCAAGGACGAGGCGATCGGCCGCACGGCCCTCGATCTGCTCCCCGTCTCGGGCGCCCTGCCCGAGGAGGAGGACACCACCCCGTACGCCGCCTACGACGGCCTCGGACCCGACCTCGAATCGTCCCTCGACGGCGGCCTCTCCTACCCGGCGGCGGGCCGTGCCCGGCTCAGCGCACCCGGCCGCGACCGGGTCGACGTCCTGTGGTGGGCCTACCCCCTGATCGGTCCCGGGCCGGAGCGGCTGCTCGTGCTGGCCGCCGACGCGGATGTGCTGCGCGCCGACGACATCGCCGACGGCGCGCCGGCGCGGATAGCGCCCGGCTTCGCGCTGCACACGGACTTCCCCGGCTCGGAGGATCTCGCCCGCCGGCTGCCCGAGATCCTGCCCAGCATGAGCGTCGGCGAGAGCGCCCGCATCGTCGGCCAGGTCCTCGAACTCGGTTATCCCATCCTGGAGTTCAGCCAGAACGACCGGGTGCCCGTCACCCCCGACTGGGGTGTGGCCCGGCGCGCCGAGCGCAAGGCGCGCAGGGAACGTGCCGCGCGGGCCCTGGCCGCCGGCGAGCCCGTCCCGGAAGAACTGCGCGACGAGGGCGAGGACCTCGAGTACGCGGCCGTCCGCGAGCATCTGGAGTTCCTCAACGAGGTCAGCGGCCGCATCGGCACCTCCCTCGACCTGTCCCGCACGATCATCGAGGTCAGCCGGGCCGTCGTGCCCCGGTTCACCGATGTCGCCGGGACGTATCTGCGCGAACAGGTCGTCGCCGGCGAGGGGTTCCCGGAAGGCGTGCCCGACACGACCACCATGTGGCACCGGGTCGCCCTGGAGCACACCGACGAGCCCGGCCGCTGGGACGACGTCGTCCCGGTCGGGGAGGCCATGCCGTTCCCCGCGCACACGCCGTTCTTCCAGTGCATGACCTCCGGCGAACCCGTCCTCGTGCCGCGCATCAGCGAGGAGATGGGCCACGCCATCGCGGCGCAGTTCGAGAAGCGCGACATCCGGCCGCTCATCACGGGCCGCTCCATGCTGGTCGTGCCCCTGAAGGCCCGCCATGTCGTGCTCGGCTTCATGATCCTGCTGCGGCACCCGGAGCGGCCCGTGTTCAACGACATGGACCGCGTCACCGGCGCCGAACTCGCCGCCCGCGCGGGCCTCGTGCTCGACAACGCGCGCATGTACACGTACCAGGAGAACGTCGCCGAGACGCTCCAGGACAGCATGCTGCCGCACATCCCGCCCCGCATGGCGGGCTGCGACATCGCCACCCGCTATCTGCCGGGCACGCTGCTCGGGCGGGTCGGCGGCGACTGGTTCGACGCGGTGAAGCTGCCCGGCGGACGTACCGCGTTCGTCGTCGGGGACGTCATGGGCCACGGCCTGAACTCGGCCGCGATGATGGGCCAGTTGCGGACGGCCGTGCAGACCATGGCCGGACTCGATCTGCCGCCCGCCCAGTTGCTGCGCAACCTCGACGACCTCGCCCAGCGCCTCGGCGACAGCTACCTCGCGACCTGTCTGTACGCGGTGTACGACCCGATCGCGAGCGAGCTGCACCTCGCCAACGCCGGGCACATCCCGCCCGTCCTGGTCCGGGCCGACGACGGGCGCAGCGAACTGCTGGACCTGCCCACGGGAGCGCCGATCGGCGTCGGGGGAGTGCCTTTCGAGGCGATACGCATGCGCGTGGAGCCCGGCGACCGGCTGGTGATGTGCACCGACGGGCTGGTCGAGGTGCGCGGCGAGGACATCGGCGTGGGCCTCGCGACCCTCTGCGAGTCGGCCGCCCACCCCGCCGCGTCCATGGACGACGCCTGCGACACCATCATCCGCGCCCTCAACATCCAAGGCGGACGCAAGGACGACGTGGCGCTGCTGATGGCCCGGCTGAACGGCATCGAGCCGGACGACGTCGCCGAGTGGCGGCTCGCCCTCGACCCGGCCGAGGCCGGCCGGGCCCGCGCGGTGGTCCGCGAGCGGCTGCACGACTGGGGCCTGGCGAAGCTGGTCGCGTCCGCCGAGCTGATGGTCAGCGAACTCGTCACCAACGCCGTACGGCACTCCCACGCACGCCCCGTGGAACTGCGCCTGGTCCGCGGCGACACCCTGCTGTGCGAGGTGGACGACGACGACCACGAGCTGCCGACGCTGCTGAGCAGCGGCTCTCTCGACGATGCCGGGCGCGGTCTGCGTGTCGTCAGCACGCTGTCGCGTGAGTGGGGCACCAGCCGCACCAAGACGGGCAAGACCGTGTGGTTCGAACTGACGCTGCCCAGGCGCTGATCCGTCCCGGGCGCCTCTCGAACGAGCCGTGAAAGAACACCCCGGACGCTTGTCGCGGCCCGCGCCGCGCGGTACACCGTACTCGCCCGCCGGATGGCGGGATCCGTTCGCACCCTGGGGAGTTGGGCATGAGCGTGACGAGTCGGTACCGGGAAGCCTGGGAGGGGTTCTGGCGTGCGGCGCCCGCCGAACCGGGGGCGGTGTTCTGGGACGCCGAGCCGGTCCTGACCGCCGGCCCGCACCTCGCCCTGTTCGAACCTCATGTGGCCGATCCCGCACTGCCGATGGTGGACCTCGGCTGCGGCAACGGCACCCAGACCCGCTACCTCGCCGACCGCTTCCCACGGGTCGTGGGCGCCGATCTGTCGGCCGCGGCCCTCGACCACGCCCGGCAGGCCGACCCGGCCGGGCAGGCCACGTACCGGCAGTTGGACGCCGCCGACAAGAGCGAGACCCAGACCCTGCACGCGGAGCTCGGCGACACCAACGTCTACATGCGGGGCGTCCTGCACCAGTGCGAACCGGACGACCGGCAGTCGCTGGTGGACGGGATCGCCACGCTGGTCGGCGACCGCGGCCGGGCCTTCCTGGTGGAGCTCTCCGGTGCCGCCAAGCCGGTGCTGCTGGGCCTGGCGAGCGACCCGGCCGGTCCGCCGCCCAAGCTCGCGCCGGTGTTCCGGCACGGCATCGCACCCGGCGAGGTCTCCGACGAGGCCGTGCCCGAGTATCTGCGCTCGGCCGGCCTCACCGTCCTGGCGAGCGGCGAGATGCCCCTCGCCACCACGGAGTACGCACCCGACGGCACCCGGGTGGAGCTGCCCTCGACGTGGGTGGTCGCCCGGCGCACGGTGTAACAGGTATCTGTTTCAAGCTTCCTTTGTGGCTGGTTTTCGCGCCTGATGTGCAACCCGTGTATCAATTCTTTCCGACTGACTACGATTCGCCGATCGCAGAGGCACAACGGGGCACTGTGCCACACATCAGAAGAGCGACAAGATCGGGGGAAATACATGGGATCGGATCAGTTCAATGAACTGACCAGTCGTGAACTGGAAGTTCTGTCCCTGCTGGTCACAGGTGACTCGAACCGGCGGCTCGCACAACGACTCGGAATTGCCGAGCGCACGGTGAAGGCCCATCTGACGAGTCTGATGCGCAAGCTCGGCGTCGAGTCCCGCGTGGAAGCGGCCCTTCTAGCACAGAGATCCCAGAAAGCGCTATCGGACCTTGGGGCAATACCCAAAGGTCCGATGGGCGAACGAGGCGCGGGTTGCAAAAGTGGCACATGACGGTCGGAGAGTCCGGCCGTGCACACCTGGTCCGCTGTTGGGGAACATCGGTCAGCGGATCTTGAGGGGGTAACGCATGAAGCGTCTTCTGGCGTCTCTGGCCATCGGAGCCGCGCTCGCCGGCGGCGTGACGGCCGCCACCGTGCTGCCCGCCCAGGCAGGCACCGTGTCCTGCAGCAACCAGGGCCACAACTCCGGTAACGGCGGCAACGCGTGGGCCAGCGGCTGTTCGCACAGCGGAGCCCACGACGTCCGCCTGTACGGCGAGTGCGACCTGTCGCCGTTCGCCGTGTACTCGCCCTACAAGGGCGGGAGTTTCTCGGGAGCCAGCTTCTCCACCCCCGGCTGCACGTGGGGCGTGGGCGAGTCGGGCTTCCAGCACCGCTGACCGGTGTGAAACGGCGGTGAAGCACGACTGACGGCTGCCGGGCTGAGGAAAGCC
>NZ_JBHUQX010000099.1:12764-24158 GCF_042674225.1 Streptomyces sp. NPDC056948 | reverse complement strand
GGCTGGGGCCCCCCAAATTTGTGTTGGGGGCCCCCGCACGTTTCATTCCCTACCCGGCTCATTCTTGCGAATCCTGGTGCGGCCCCCCAGAGGCTGTCTGACCCCCGGGAATTCCCCGATACGTGCCGCATCGAGGAAGGATCCCCTTGGATCGCACCGCTCGCAAGAACAACGGCTCGTCGCACTCGCGCAGGGCGGGAGGCCGGAACAACTCCTCCCGTACGGCCGGTGCGGGACGCGGCACCCCCCGGCGTCGTACCGCGCCCGGCGGCGAATTCGCGCCGCCCGCCACCATCACCCCGGCGCTGCCCGCCGTCGAGGCGTTCGCCGACCTCGACCTGCCCGATCGGCTGCTGGCCGCGCTGCGGAGCGAGGGCGTGGTGGAGCCGTTCCCGATCCAGGCGGCGACGCTGCCGAACTCGCTGGCCGGGCGTGATGTCCTGGGCCGCGGGCGCACGGGGTCGGGCAAGACCCTCGCCTTCGGCCTCGCCGTGCTGGCCCGTATCGACGGGCAGCGGGCCGAGCCCAAGCAGCCGGTGGCCCTCGTCCTCACCCCCACCAGGGAACTGGCCCAGCAGGTCACCGACGCCCTCACCCCCTACGCACGCGCGCTGCGCCTGCGGCTCGCGACGGTGGTCGGCGGTATGTCGATCGGCCGCCAGGCGAGCGCGCTGCGCGCCGGTGCCGAGGTCGTCGTCGCGACGCCCGGCCGGCTCAAGGACCTCATAGACCGCGGCGACTGCCGGCTGGACCGGGTCTCGGTCACCGTCCTGGACGAGGCCGACCAGATGACCGACATGGGCTTCATGCCGCAGGTGACGGCCCTGCTCGACCAGGTGCGTCCCGACGGCCAGCGGCTGCTGTTCTCGGCCACTCTCGACCGCAATGTCGACCGTCTGGTCCGCACCTACCTCCACGACCCCGTGGTCCACTCGGTCGACCCGTCCGCCGGCGCGGTCACCACGATGGAGCATCACCTGCTGCACGTGGAGGACGAGGACAAGCACGCCACCACGACGGAGATCGCCGCCCGCGACGGGCGCGTGATCATGTTCCTGGACACCAAGCACGCCGCCGACCGGCTGGCCAAGAAGCTGCTGGCCGTCGGGGTGCGCGCCTCGGCCCTGCACGGCGGGAAGTCCCAGTCGCAGCGGACCCGGACCCTGGCCCGGTTCAAGGACGGCGAGGTCACGGTCCTGGTGGCCACCAACGTCGCCGCCCGCGGCATCCACGTCGACAACCTCGACCTCGTCGTCAACGTGGACCCGCCCGGCGACCACAAGGACTATCTGCACCGGGGCGGCCGTACCGCCCGGGCCGGCGAGTCGGGCACCGTCGTCACGCTGGTCCTGCCGCACCAGCGGCGCGAGACGGCCCGGCTGATGGCCGACGCCGGCATCACGCCGCGGATCACCCGGGTCCGCTCGGGCGAGGCGGAGCTGAGCCGCATCACCGGTGCCCAGGCGCCCTCGGGCGTGCCCGTCGTCCTCACCCCGCCGCCCGCCGAGAACCGCCCCGCCCGCACGGGTACCGCCTCGCGCGCCCGGCGCGGCAGGCCCTCCCGGGGCCGCCGCCGCTGAACCGCTCTCCGGTGCGGACGCCACGTGCTCAGTGCTGCGTGTCGCTCCGCGCCGAAGACAGCCGCACCACCGTTCCCTCCCCGTTCGCGGACAGCAGCAGGGAGCCGTCCGGGGCCGCGGTGAGGCCCGCGAACCGGTGGGCCAGGCCGGGGACCTGGTGGGTGAAGAGCGCGGGGGCCGGGCGGGGGCCGGTGCCCGGGGGGATGCCGACCGCCAGGGATTCGGCCTCGACACGGGTGGCGCCCGTCGTCAAGGAAACCGACCACAGCCGGCGGTGTTCGGTGTCCACGGTGAAGAGTTCGTCGCCGTGGGCGGCGAGACCCTGCGGGGCGCCGAGGCCCTCCGCTACCGGCACCGCCTCGCCTTCGTCGATGCGCAGGATCGCTCCGCGCCGGTCGTCGCTGACATAGCAGCGCTGCTCGGCGTCGAAGGTCACGTCCACCGGGTGGTCGAGCCCCTCGGCGAGGACGGTGACCGTGTCGGTCCCGTCGATGGCGACGACGCGGCCCGCGCCCGTCTCGGCGACGACCAGGGCGCCGTCGGCACGGGTCGCGATACCCAGGGGCTGGTTCAGGCCGTTCGCCCTGAGCCGGGTCGTCCCGGCGGCGGGGTCGTAGGTCTGGACGGTGCCGAACTGCGAGGTGGTGTGCAGGAGTTCGCCGTCGGCCGTGATGCCGTGGAAGAAGGGCTGGAGGATCTCCGTGGTCACATCGCCCGACCCGCCCTCGTCGGGTTGTTCCGGCCGGGCCACCCGGTAGTGGTCGGCCGCGTACACCGTGCCGCCGAGGTCGATCGTCACGCCGTAGGGGCCGTCCAGGCCGCGGGGCACCACGGGACGGGTGCGGCCGTCGGGACGCAGTTCCGTGATGCCGCCGCTCGCGAAGCTGGAGACGAACATGCGGTTCTCCGCGTCGAACGCGGCGTTGTCCAGGCCCGTGACCCCGCTGGTGACCAGTGAACGCGCGCCCGTGCCGTGCAGGTCGACGCGGGTGACGATGCCCTCGGGGCCGCGCGACAGGACGTTGAGGACACCGCCCAGGTCGAAGCGGACCGCGACCGGGTCGTGCACGTCCTCGGCGACCACCTCGGGCACCCCGCCGTCCGGGGGGATGCGCCAGACCTGCCTGCTGATCATGTGCGGGTAGTAGAGGCAGCCGTCCGGGCCGAGCTGCATCGCGTTGCCGAAGGCCAGTCCGTCGGTGAGGACGACCGGGTCGCCGCCCCCGGGGAAGAGCTCCAGCAGCCGGCCGTTCATCTTCATCTCGTTGACGAAGAGCCGGTCGCCGACGCAGGTGATGCCGTTGGGCACCTTCACCTCCTCGGAGACCAGGCTGTACTCGCCCTCCGGGCTGCGGCGCCACACCCGGCCGGGGACCAGGTCGGCGATGTACATCGAGCCGTCCGCCCCGAAGGCCAGGTCGTCGGGCGACTCGACGGGGCTGTCCATCGGGACGACGACCTCGACGTCCCCGGTGGCCGGGTCCACGGCGCTGATCTTCCCGGCGAGGAACTGGGCGACGTACAGCCGCCCGTCCGGGCCGAACGCCACGCCGTTGGAACCCCACAGCGGGTTCGGTGAGTTGAGGCGCGTGGCCTGCCGGCCGGGACTGCGCATCTCACTCGCGTCGTACCTGCTCGAACCGCCCGTCACGATCCCAGCACCTCGTCCATGCCGCCTTCAGCGCGCCAGCGTCGGATCAGCTCGTAGAACGCGACCGGGCCGTCGCCGTAGGACTCGCTGCGGGGCCGGGGCATGCCCTCGGCGTTGTAGTAGCCGGGGGTGCACTCGGACTGGAACGTGTACAGGTCCGCCGACTTCTGACGGATCGTGTCCCCCCAGGCGGCCTCCGCCTCGGCCGTGGGCTCCACGCACGGGGCCCGGCGCTCGACCGCCTCGGCGATCACCTCGGCGACGTGGGTGGCCTGTTCGTCCAGCACGTGCACGTAGTTCACGGAGCTGGCGCTCTGCACGGAGCCGAGCATGAACAGGTTGGGGAAACCCCGGCTGTAGAAGCCGTGCAGGGTCCTCGGGCCGGTCTTCCGCCAGGAGTCCAGCAGGGCGGTGCCGTCCCTGCCGTACGCGGGGAGCTGCCCGGACAGCAGCCCGGAGACGCCGACCTCGAAGCCGGTGCCGAAGACGACGCAGTCGACCTCGTACTCCACCCCGCCCACCACGACGGCGTGCTCGGTGATGCGCTCGACGCCCCCGTGGTCGGCCGTGTCCACGAGGGTGACGTTCGGCCGGTTGAAGGTCTCCAGGTACAGGTCGCTGAAGGTGGGCCGCTTGCACATGTAGCGGTACCAGGGCTTGAGCTTCTCGGCCGTCGCCGGGTCCTCGACGATCGTCTCCACCCGGGACCGCAGCTCGTTCATCTTCTGGAAGTCGGCGATCTCCTCCAGGCGTTCGCGCTCCTCGGGCGTGAGGGCGTCGTAGTTGTTGGTCGGGATGAGCTTCTGCTGGAGGCGGGCGCTGCTGGTCCAGCCGTCGGCGACCAGGTCCTCCTCGGCCCGGCCGCCCGTGACGACCGAGAGGAAGTTGTCCCTGCGCTCCCGGGCCCAGCCGGGCTTGAGCGAGCCGGCCCACTCGGGATCCGTGGGGCGCTGTCCGCGCACGTCCACGGAGGACGGGGTCCGCTGGAACACGTACAGGTGCCGGGCGTCCCGGCCGAGATGCGGGACGACCTGGATGGCCGTGGCGCCCGTGCCGATGAGGGCCACGCGTTTGTCGGCGAGCCCCGTCAGGCCGCCGTTCGCGTCGCCGGCGGTGTAGTCGTAGTCCCAGCGGCTGGTGTGGAACATGTGCCCCTTGAAGGTCTCGATGCCTTCGATCCCGGGCAGTTTGGGCTGGCTGAGCAGGCCGGTCGCCACGACGACGTGCCGGGCGGTCATCCGGTCGCCGCGGTCGGTGCCGATGGCCCACACGGACTCGGCCTCGTCCCAGCGGAGTTCGCTCACCTGTGTCCGGAGGCAGGCGTCGCGGTAGAGGCCGAAGTGCCGTGCGATCGCCTCGGCGTGCTCCCGGATCTCCTCGCCCGGCGCGTACTTCCACTTCGGGACGTAGCCGAGCTCCTCCAGCAGGGGCAGGTAGACGTACGCCTCGATGTCGCAGTGGATCCCCGGGTACCGGTTCCAGTACCAGGTGCCGCCGAAGTCGGCGCCCTTCTCGATGATCCGGATGTCCCGCAGGCCCGCCTGGCGCAGCCGGGCGGCGGCGAGCAGACCGCCGAATCCGCCGCCCACGACCGCCACCTCGACGTGGTCGTGCAGGGGCTCCCGGGTGAAGCCGGGCTCGGCGTGCGGGTCCTCGTCGAAGTGGCCGAACTCGCCCGCGGTACGGCGGTACTGGCGGCTGCCGTCCGGGCGGATCCGCCGGTCGCGCTCGGCGCGGTACCGCTCGCGCAGGGCGTCCGGGTCGAAGCCCAGGGCCGACTCGGGGGTGTGGGGGGTGGACATGGGTGTCCTCTTCCTCTCGCGGTATGCGGTTGTTCTTCGGCTGTTTCTTCGGCTGTTTCTTCGGCTGTTCTCCGGCGGGGGCGGGTGGGGGTCAGACCGCGGCCCAGGCGTTGTCCACCGGCAGGATGACGCCGTTGACGCCGCTCGCCGCGTCGGAGGCGAGATAGACGATGGCGGCGGCCTGCTCCTCCGGTTCGCAGATGCGGCCCATGTTGACGAAGTGCCTGCCGACGACGGACGGTCCGTGGGCCTCCCGGTCGATGTGGACATCGGCCGTGATGTCGGTGGCCGTGCCGCCCGGGGCTATGGCGTTGGCGCGGATGCCCTGGTCCCGGTACATCACCGCGAGGGAGCGGGTGAGGCCGAGGACCCCGTGCTTGGAGACGGTGTACGCCGTCCCGGCCGCGCTGCCGCGCAGCGAGGCCTCGGACGCGGTGTTGACGATGGCTCCGCCGCCCGCGGCGATCATGTGCGGCAGGGCGGCCCTGGTCAGCAGGAACGGCGCGGTGAGATTGATCCGCAGCGTCCGCTCCCACTCGGCGTCGGTGACGTCCGCCGTGGCGGACATGCTGTCCATGACGCCCGCGTTGTTGACCAGGACGTCGATGCCGCCGAAGGTGCCGGCCGCGGCGGCCACGACCGCGTCGACCACCGCGGCGTCGCTCAGATCGCCCGGGACGGCGACGGCCGTTCCGCCCGCGGACTCGATGGCCTCGACGACGCTCTTGGCACCCTCCGCGTTCAGGTCGGCGACCACGACCTTCGCTCCCTCTTCGGCGAACCGCAGGGCGGTGGCGCGGCCGATGCCGGAGGCGGCTCCGGTGACGATGACGCTCTTGCCTGACAGACCCGTGGCTCCCATGCGGCTCCTTCGTACGGCGCGTTGGCGTGCTGTGACGTGGTGTGGCGTGCTGTGGCTTGGTGTGGCGTCAGGCACAGTACTGGTTTCTGTCTCAGTGCGACATAAAGACGCGTCGTGCCAACAGGTCCTTTCACGCCAGTCAGACGTGAAGCGACGTAAAATAGAGTGAGCACGGCAAGTCGAGGAGGGCGCATGGCCGGACGAGCAGGTGGTGCCACGGGGCGGCCACCGCTGACGGAGCGGCGGCGCGCCGAGACGCGTATGGAGATCGCCGAGGAGGCGGTCCGGCTCTTCGCCGCCAAGGGCGTGGCGGCGGTGACCGCGGAGGACATCGCCTCCGCTTCGGGGGTGTCGACGCGCACGCTGTGGCGGTACTTCCGCTCCAAGGAGGAGTGCGTACGTCCCCTGCTCACCACAGGACTCGAGCTGCTGACGGAGCATCTGCGGGAGGGTCGGGGCGAGCACGGCTCACTCGCCGAGGCGATCCTGAGCGTCCGGTACGACGACGACGCCACACCCCGCCTGCGTGCCCTGGGCGACCTGCTGCTGCTGTGCCGCGACGAGCCGGGGCTGCGCGCGGTGTGGCTGGAGGCGCACTACGACGCGGAGGCGACGTTCGCGGCGATGATCGCCGACCGTACGGGCCGGCCCGCCGGCGATCTCGCGGTCCGGGTGGAAGCGGGCGCGCTGAACACCGCGATGCGCATCGCGGTGGAGGACTGGGCGCTGCGGTCCGACGCGGCGGCGGGGCCGTCCCTGGCGGAGACCCTCAGGCGCGCGTTGCGGATGGTCGACGCCGTCGAGAAGCGCTGACCAGGCCTGCCCGGGTCGCTCAGGCGTCGGCCCCGGGCGCCCCGAACCAGCGGTGCAGCGCGGTGAGAAGGGTGGTCTCCGGGGCCGCCTCCGGGGTCCAGGCGACATAGCCGTCGGGGCGTACCAGCAGCGGAGTGGGCACGTCCGGCGAGACCCGCTCGGCGGCCAGTACGGCGACACGGTCGCGCCATGCCAGGGCCTGCGCCGCGAGTTCGCTCTGGTCGGCGGTGTGGACCAGGACCGCACGGCCCTCCTGCTGGAGCGTGGCCAGGCGGACCGTGCCGCCGCCGTCCTGCCGCGGGCGCTCCAGGAGGAGATCGGGGCAGGCCCGGCCGAGGAGACCGGCCGGCTCGGACCCGCCGGTGCCCATCGGGTGGACCACGTCCTTCATGGCGTACACGTCGTGCAGGCGCTGCTTGACCGCGGGGTCGGTCATCAGCTCCTTGAAGAACAGCTCGTAGGGGGCCGTGTTGTCCGGGCCCGGATGCAGCAGCCTGGTGGCCGCCTCCGAGTTGCGCAGCACCCGGGCGGCGACCGGCCTGCGCTCGCTCTCATAGCTGTCGAGCAAGCCCTCGGGGGCGTCGCCGCGGACGGTGGCGGCGAGTTTCCAGCCGAGGTTGACGGCGTCCTGGAGGCCGAGGTTGAGGCCCTGCCCGCCGAACGGCGGATGGATGTGGGCGGCATCGCCGGCGAGCAGGACCCTGCCCTGCCGGTAGCGGTCGGCCAGCCGGCAGGTGCCGGTGAACCGGGCCAGGGAGACCGGGTCACGCAGGGTGACCTCGACACCGCTGGTGCGGCGCAGACTGGCCTCGACCTCGCCCAGGGTCACCTCGCTGCGGCGGTCGACGGGCGGGGTGTCGAACTCGACGCTGACGATCCGGCTGGGGCCGTGCGCGTAGGCCGCGATGCCCCGGGGAGTGCGGCGCCAGGTCCGCTCCAGGGCGCCCTCGGGCTCGACGGTCACCACGGCCTGATATCCCGTCACGCTCGGCCCGCCCCCGGGGAATCCGATGCCGAGCGTCTTGCGGACGGCACTGCGCCCGCCGTCGCAGCCGACGACGTAGGCGGCTCGGAAGGTGTGGCCGGTGCCCTGGTCGTCGGTGGCGGTGACGGTGACGGGGCCGGTCGTCGCCTCGCTCAGGCCGGTCACTGCCAGACCTCGCCGCGCCCTGCCGCCGAGCCCCAGGAGGTGGTCGTACAGCACCTCTTCGAGGATCCCGGCGCGGACCGGGAGCATCTCGGGTGCCCGGCCGTCCTGGTCGCGCTCGGTGCGGTAGGCCGGTTCGGCCTCCGCCGTCGCCTTCATCAGCTCGTCCAGGACACCGCGCCGGTCCAGGGCCTGGATGCTGCGTGCGGTGATGCCCGGGGCGCGCAGCCGCCGGTCGAAGTCCGCCGCCCGCTCCAGGACGAGCACGCCGACACCCGCGACGGCCAGCTCGCAGGCCAGCATCAGGCCCACCGGACCGGCTCCTACGACGATGACGTCCGCGTCAGGGGCGGTCGTTGCCGGGACGGAGGCTTCGGGCATGGTGAGGGGTCTCCTTGCGTCTCTGGCGTCCGTGTCGTCTCTGGCGTCCGCGTCGTTCCTGGCGTCCGTGTCGTTCCTGGCGTCTCTCGTGTTCCCGGCACCGACAGGGACTGGAGCAGCAGGTCGGCCAGGGTCGCGTGATAGCAGGACCGGAAGAGCGCGGGGTCGTCCGGCGCGGGCCGGTCCCGGGCCAGCCGGCGCGCGGCCGCCTCGTCCAGCGGTGTGCCGCCGTGGCAGTGGACGGCCAGGGTCTCGCGCCGGGCCGCCCACTCCTGCTCGGCGGCCGGGGACCCGGCGCCGACGCCGCGCAGCGCGATGTGCGTCTCGATCAGCAGGTCCCAGCGTCCGGCCCGCTCGGCGAGACCGCGCAGCCGGTGCAGCAGCGCGGCGATCCGGTCCCGTTCGGCGGCGGACAGGGCGGGTGCCGTGCCGCCCATGTCGGTGGCGTAGAACACCGCGTGGGTGACGCGGTAGGCGTCCCGGGTCAGGTCCTTCTCCGTCCGGTCCGGGCCCAGGGCCGTCGTACGGCACAGCCCGGCCCAGTCCTGGCCCGTGCGCAGCAGGCCGGCGGCCTCCAGGGCGTGCAGGACGCCCGGCGACCCGGGGCGCACCCCGGCACGGGCCCGCTCGCGCAGGACGTGCTCGCACCCCTCCACGACGTGACCGGCGGCCCGGAGCCAGAGATACGGCTGCATGAGGTAGAGCGCGTCGGCCGGTTCGGCGGTCGCCGCCCGGGCCGCGAGTCCGTCGGCGCACGCCTCGACGAGGAAGTCCCGCCAGCCGTCGAGCTCCCGGACGCCCGGCCCGAGCCGGTCTGCCAGCCAGTGGTGGGCGAGGGCGAGTTCGCTCAGCGGCTTGAGGCGGTCGCGCGGCGCGGCCGGGTCCGGCGGCGGCAGGAAAGCGGGCAGTCGGTCGCCGGCCCAGGTCAGGGCGCGGGTCAGCGGCTCGGGAAGTGTCCCCGGGCGGGTGGCCGGACCGGAGGTCACCCGCGCTCCCCCGCGGCATCTTGGTCGGGCACCCGGTGCACCATGCCGCTCGACTCCAGCCGGTCGAGAAGCTGCCGGCGGAGCCCTTCCGCCGTCTCCTCGTCGCCGTCGGGCAGCAGCGGGGCGTACGGGTTGGGGGTCCCGGGGTCGAGCGCGGACCGCAGGACGTGACTGGCGCGGCGCGACAGCCGGTGCACGGTGAACCGTCCGGTGTCCAGCAGCACTCCGCAGAAGGGGAGTTCGCGGAACACGATGTGCTCGGCCAGCCTGACGGCGGCGCCCGTCGCGGTCTCCGGTTCACGCATCGTCCAGTCCTTCCAGCCAGCGCTCGATGACGCAGAGTCGGGCGATCTCCTCCCCGTTGCGGTGCACCCGGGCGGGCGTCAGACCGTCGACGAAGGTCCGGCTCAGCACGCCCGTGCGGCACAGCAGCGAGTCGGGGGTGAGCAGCGAACGGCACGTCTCGACGTTCTGGTTGACGAACATCGCGGAGATCGAGTCGATCCGGGCCTGCTGCATGCGGTGGCCGATCCCGGCGGGCACCGCACGGTCGGCGTAGGCGAGCCGCAGCGCGAACTTGTCGACGGTGAGGCCGTGCCCGAAGCCGATCCGGTGCCGGGCGGGCAGGGCGAGGGCGTACTCCACGACGTCCCGGTCCGCGAAGGGCGTGCTGATCAGCCGGTGTTTGGGCAGGGCGTAGTTGAGCCAGGCGGCCTGGAGGTTGGCGGTGCTCAGGGACTGGCCGAGCATGAACAGCGAGGTGATGCCCTGCGGCAGCCGGCGGCGGGACCAGCCGCCGCGCTCCATCGTCGAGTGGAGGCTGTCGCGGGCCCGGTCCGCGGCCTCGCGCAGGGCGAGGGTGACGCGGGCGCCGGCGTCCTCCGTGAAGCCGACGGGGTGCACGATGGCGTCGCGGTCGGGCAGCGCGGTGGTGGGGTCGCTGCTGAGCAGGCGGTAGAGGTAGCGAGCAGTGGCCAGCGCCTTGCCGCCCGGCCGTGCGGTGCCCTGCCCGGCTGTCGCCGGGGTGCCGCCCGCGAACGATGTCTTCGCCGCCGCCGCGAGCGTCTGCCAGACGGGTTCGCCCGCCACCCGGGGGTCGAGGATCGCCGGGCCGGCCACGGAGAACAGGCCGCGTTGCAGGTCGTGGGCGAGGATCTGGTCCGCGAGCAGCCCGGACAGGACGAACCGGGCGCCGGCCGCCTCCGCGAGGTCCACGGCCGCGGCGATGCCCCGCAGGGGCACATGGGTCTGCGGCAGCGCGCCGGTGGCCGGGATGTCGATGTAGTCGCCGCCGGCCCGGGTGTGCTTGGACATGTCGTACGGCATCCAGGACAGCCCGCAGGCGCGGGCCACCGACTCCGCCGCCTCCCGGTCGGAGTCGAACCCGGGGAAGCCCTCCAGGGTGAAGTGCAGTCCCATGGCCCGTCCGGGGCCGGAGCCGATCTCGTGGGCGACGGCGGCGGAGTCGATGCCGCCGCTGAGCATGAGGACCGCGTCCGGCTCGTGTGCGAGCATCCGGCCGCAGGCCCGGGCCAGGCGCTCGCGCAGCCCGTCGGCGGCCTCGTCGATGGTCCGGGGCGGGTTCTCGTACGGGCGGAACTCGTCGAAGGTCTCGACCCGGGGCCGCCGGCCGGACTCCAGCACCAGGGCGCTGCCGGGCGGGAGTCTGCGGATGCCGGTGAACCAGGAGCGGTCGTCGGGCATGCCGCGCTCGGCGATGAGCATGGGCAGGACGTCGGTGTCCACGTCGGACAGCCGGGGCGGGCGGTCGCCCAGCAGCCGGGCCGGGTCGGCGGCCCACAGCAGGCTGTCGCCGTCCTGGGTCCAGAACAGCGGGGTGAGGGCGTTCACCGCCCGGTACAGCGTCAGCCGCCCTCCGTCGGGCGCCACATGGGCGAGCACGAAGTCGCCGCGCAGCCGGCGGACCGCCTCGGCACCGCGCAGATCGAGCAGGCGCTGCAGCGCGGCGAGGGCGGCACCGGGCTCACGGCCGGTGTCGAGAAGCAGGAACTCGGGCAGCGCGGACAGATCGACCCAGCCGGTGAACTGAACCCGCCCGGCCCGCTCCACCCGGTCGGCGTCCAGCGCGGCACCGTTCTCGTAGACCGGCCCCTGCGACGCCGAGGGGCGTGCTCCGGCGGCCTTGGGGGAGGCCATGCCGGTGGTGTCATA